>DASTPO010000087.1:0-21502 GCA_035762225.1 Candidatus Angelobacter sp. | reverse complement strand
TGCGAAACAGCAGAGCGTCATCCCAGGCGCCGAACAAACTCTCACACAGCGGGCGCGCCCTGCGGATCGCCGGGTCCCATTGACGCCAGTCCTTCGGAATGTCCTCCAGTCGCGGATAACGTGACAATACCGCTGCCGCAGCCTTCTCGCCCCAGCCCTTCACACCCGGATATCCATCGGCGCTGTCACCCACAACCGCCAGAAAATCCGGAATGGAGTGTGGCCCTACACCAAACCGGGCCACTACGCCTGCCTCATCCCGCAGGGTTTCGCGGCGGCGGTCCAGTTGGACTACGCGTGTACCCTCCACGCACTGGCTCAGGTCCTTGTCCGGAGTGCAGATCAGCACCTGCTTTACCCGGCTGTCTTTTGCTGCTAGTGCAGCGGCGGAAGCCAGCGCGTCATCGGCTTCAAATTCCACCATCGGCCACACCAAAACGCCCATGGCCGTCAGAGCATCCTCCAGGATAGGGAACTGAGAGAGCAGCTCCGGAGCTACGCCTTCGCTGGTCTTGTATCCGGGATAAAGATCGTTTCGAAACGACTCCACTACGTGGTCCGTGGCCACGCCAATGTGTGTTGCGCCCTTCTCTACCATCTGCAATACCGTGCCCAGCACGCCGCGCACCGCGCCCACTTCCTGGCCATCCACATCGGCCGAAGCAGGCACGGCAAAAAAGTGGCGGAAGAGTTCATAAGTGCCGTCGATCAGATGGACATCCATAGGGCTCCAGTCATGTTTCTGCCAGAAGATGGTAAATGAGGCGCAGGAAGTTTTTATTTTCCAATCGGCGAAATCAAGTTTTGTGGCCGGAACAGCGCCTGTGAGGGACCTTGTGCTTTCAGACTGTAAGTACAAGATCCCTCGCCCTCATCGGAGGCTGATGAGAGCGCGCACTCAATGACGGGTGTTGGGGCCACCGAATTGTAGGCAGCCGCGGCAGGCCCAGAGAGCGAAACTACTCCCTCACGGGCAGGTCAGCGGCCCAAACGCCGTCGCCGGCTTGGTCAGCGACCTGGTGTTGGGATAGCTGAATGCTCCGCTGATGGCGCTCGAGGGTGACTTCTGCTCGAACCACTGCAACAGCGCCTCGGTCTGCGGATGGTACGTTATACCCGAAACATGAACCGGGAACACGGAGCTGCTCAATACTTCAACCGGATCGCCAGTCTCTAAATTGTCCTGGCAGGTCCCGCTCTGGCCGGGAAACTGCCATGCCGGAACCAGGTTATTGAGGAACGGATCGTTGAACGCCTCAGAAATCTCATGGCTGACCGCGGTCACATCCTGAAATCCGCCGCCGAACACGCCGGGCGAAATCCAGCTGGCGTAGGCAAAAACCCAGCGTGATTCCGGCGAGGCACCATTGCTGAAGAAGGTATGGAATCCCACGGTGCAGCAGGCGCCCATCCCGCCGCTGGAGTTCACGGCGTAAAGAAACGTGTTGGGAAACAGCGCGATATTCACCGCCCTGGTGGTAAATCTGCCAGCGTTGATCTCATTGTTGACGATGGTCGAGATCTGCTGGTTGAAGAACTGGTCCAGCAGAAAGACCGTGGTGCGGCCGTCGCTGCTCTTGCCGGTGAAATAAGTCCTGACCTGCGTTTTCTTGCCGTTCAAGGTGATGGTGGTAAAGCGCGGAACGGTCAGCGTCAGCGTGTGGGCAAGGTTTACCGGGCTCAGCGCTGTGTGCCACGTGGATTTCATGGTGTGGAAGAACTCGGCGCGCTGCACCGCGTCAGCATACTGTATGCCTGAGCCGCTGGAGTAATTGAACGGCTTGAAATTGGGCGAGTTCAGCAGCGGGGTTTGAAATGCCGCTACTGATACGGTGGTAAACGTCACCAGGTCGGCGTTCTGCAGCTTCAGTGACACGGCGATGATATGAGCAGGAACGCTGGTGGTGGCGCCGGCCGCGGGAGAATTTCCCAGCATGGTAAACGGCCACGTCTTGCCACGGCTGGAGAACGATCCTTGAAAGTTAGGGACTGAAATCACATTGGCCAGGCTGAATCCCGTCGCTTGCTGGTTAGTGGCGAGCGCGGGTTTCACCGCGCTATTCAGGAAGTCCGGTTGCGAGTGCGTGGAAAAAGGTTTCAAGCGCTCGTATCTTGGCGATATCGGGGTGGTTGAGGGCAGATCCCGCGTGCTTTGCACATCGGGCAGGCTCTGCGCCAACAAACTGGTGGACGTGAGCGCAACCAGCAGCACAGCAAGGGAGAGACAGAATTTTCGGGTCACCGTGGGCCTCCTGGGTCAAAAAACGTTCAGTAAAAAAGTTCGAGAAAAAGCTTTGAAGACAACAGCTCCGAAAAACGGCTCGGAAGAAGCAGCTTCGAAAAACAGCGTTTCAGAAAAAGAGCAGCTCGGAAAAATAACGGCCAGAAATCAGAGAGTCCGGAATTCAAGGTCGGATTCAGAAACCTATTCAGCCACTCTCAACCAGAGTTGACGAATGGCCCCGTTTTCTAAATAGATGCAAAAATCGGGGTTCGGCGAACCAGAGCTGCTGGAACAGCGAACGGGCCCCCGCTCAAGCCCAAGCGGCAGCCGGACCGCCCTGCGGTCGCCGGCTTGCGTTTTTTCCTCGTGGACGCGATATGATGTTCCCTAGCCCACATGGACCAAGATCTCACCATCCTCAGAGACGACATGATCGCTTTCATTGAAGGCCACGGCTTGCGTCGCTTCAGCGCCTACGTGAGCGACGAGATCGCCAGCGTACCCTGGTCCGCCGATGAGGACCATCCCGACGCGTGGAAGGACTTTGTCGAGCTGGCCAAGGCCTCCAACGTGAGCTTTGTGACCATGAACCATGTCGCCCTGGATAAAGAGGACGTTGACCTGCTGATAAACCGGCTCCAGGAAATTGACTACATGAATGAAGAAGACATGGAGGAAGCCGGCTGGTTGCGCGGGTTTGTGGGAAAAGTCGGCTATATCCAGCTTGGATTTCCCTGCCAGGGCGTCATGTTTCTGTATGAAGCTTCCACGCCGTGGTATGAAACCTACCAGCGGCTGGAAACTGCGGCCGACGATTATGACGGCATTTTTGTCGATGACACGGACCAGGAAGACGAGTGATCTTCCGCCGTGGGCGTTGGCACACGCAATTTCTAACGGGTTGGAGCATCTGACCGAATGAAGCGCTGGAAATTCTCCACTCCCGATCCTGCACAAATTGAAGCTCTCCGCCTTGAGGCCAAAGTTCCTCCGCTCGTCGCCCGGCTGCTGGCCTTGCGCGGTATTACTCCCGCCGGCGCCGCCAATTTCCTTTCGCCATCGCTCGACCAGCTTCACTCTCCTTACCTGATGCGCGGCATGGCGGTGGCGGTGGAGCGCCTGAGCGCTGCCATCGCCAACCAGGAAGGCATTCTCATCTATGGCGACTATGACGTGGATGGAACAACTGCCGTAGTGATCCTGAAAACCGCTATTGAGCTTTGCGGCGGCACGGCCGATTTCCATGTGCCTCACCGGATCAAAGAGGGCTATGGCATCAAGGATGATGTCATTGAGCGCGCAGCCGCGGCGGGCATTAAGGTGGTCATCAGTGTCGATACCGGAATCCGCGCATTTCAGGCAGCGGAGACCGCGCGTCGCGTCGGCATCGACCTGCTCGTTACTGATCATCATCTTCCTGAAGCGAATGAAGGCGTACCGGCTGCTCTGGCCGTTCTTAATCCCAACCAGCAGGGCTGTGACTATCCCTGCAAGGAGCTATGCGGCGCGGGCGTGGCATTCAAGATTGCGCAGGCGTTGTTCGCCAAATTCAAAGATGCCGCTGACCAGGCACGCCTGACGCCGTCATTCCTCAAGATGGTTGCCATCGCCACCATCGCCGATGCCGTCCCCCTGGTGGGAGAAAACCGCATCATCGCGCGGTTGGGGCTGGAAGGCCTTCGTCGCCCTGTAAATGGCGGGCTCAGGGCGCTGATGGAGGTTTCCGGGCTTGCCGATGCAGGACGCACCATCGCTGCCGGCGATGTGGGCTTTCGTCTTGGTCCCCGCATCAATGCCGCCGGACGGATGGATGTCGCGCGCGATGTCATCGAGTTGTTCACCTGTCGCGATCAGGCCCGCTGCAAGGACATTGCCGAGAAGCTGAACCAGCTTAATCTTGACCGCCAGCAGGAAGAGGCTCGCATCGTTGCTGAGATTGACGCGCAGCTAGCGGCCGAGCCCGATCTCACAGGCAAGTTCTGCATGGTCTTTGACGGCGAAGGCTGGCATCGTGGCGTGGTCGGAATCGTGGCCTCGCGCGTGGTGGAGCGCACCGGCCGTCCTGCCCTGGTGATAGCGAAAGAGGGTGATGAGGCCCATGGCTCCGGGCGCTCCATATCGGCCTTTCATCTGCTGGACGCGCTGGAATCATGCCATGATTTGTTCACCCGATTCGGCGGACACGCGCATGCGGTCGGCTTTGCCATGCCAAGCAAAGATGTGCCAATGTTAAAGCAGCGCTTGAATATTTATGCTCAAACCCGGCTTAGTTCAGATGATCTGATACCGCAAATCCTGATCGATGCCGAGATTCCTCTCAGCTCGGTTACCCCGGACCTGCTGGCCAAGCTCAACCTGCTGGAGCCCTTTGGACATGGCAATCCAGAGCCTGTATTTTCCAGCCATGGCGTGAGCCTCCTGCTGCCGCCCAGGGTCCTCAAGGAGAAGCACATCAAGCTGCGCATGAACCAGAAGCGTCCCGACCAGAAATCCAGCTTCAACTATGAAGCTGTGGGCTGGCGCATGGCGGAACGGCTGAAATCAGAGACTCTGAATCCCGGCGACAGCCTGGATGTGGCTTTCAAAATCGGAATGAACGACCATCCTGAGTTTGGCGGCCTGGAACTCACGCTGGAAGATTTCAGAAAATCCCAGCCGGCAGCGGTTTCTGTTTGCAGCTGAAACATCTCTCGAGATATAGTCCGTCTCATGCCGGAAAATGTCTTCTGTTCCAAGTGCGGTACTCAGAATGCCAGCACTGCCGCGAACTGCCAGAATTGCGGCGTTTCGCTGTGGCCCGCTCCCGCTGCTAACCAGGTTGCGGCCGGGGTAGCGCGCGGTTATGCTCCACAGCAGCCAGTGGTTTATGCGCAGGCGCCGGCCTCCCCGTATGGCGGATTTTGGATCCGGGTGGTCGCGCAGATTATTGATCAAATCATCGTCGGCATCGTGATAGTGCCGTTGTACGCCATCCTGGTTTTTCCATCGATTATCAGGATCATCAACGAGGCGGAACGAAACTCTGAGCCATCGCCGGAGATGATCATCTCGATCGTGAGCTCGGCAGCCGTTTTCATCGTTGTTGTGTTCGTTGGATTGTGGCTTTATGACGCGTTGCTGACCACTTCATCCTGGCAGGGAACAGTGGGCAAGCGCATTCTCCGCCTGAAAGTAACGGATGAGGCAGGCTATCCGATCGGCTTCGGGCGGGCCACAGGCCGCTTTGTTGGCAAGATTTTGTCGCGACTGCTGTTGTGCATCGGCTTCATCATGGTTGCCTTCACGGATCGCAAACGCGGCTTGCATGACATGCTGGCAGGGACACTGGTCATGAAATACTAGGTCGGCCGTCCAGCCCTTCCGGGGTAGAGTTTTTGGTATAGACCCTGCTGAGCTTCGCACTCGTCATTTACCATTAAGAGTAGATGCCTCTTGACTCCAGACGCTTACGGAAACTGCTTGCACTGGGGGCCGTACTGACGGTTCTTGTTGTTGCAGCGTTTTATCTGCGCGGCATCTGGAAGAGTCGTGGAGACGCACCCCAGGCACAGAAAGTCATTCCTAAAGATGTATTGCAGAGCGCTTCCGGCTTTAACTTTTCCAAATATGACGGGCCGCAAAAGCTGTTCACCATCCATGCCAAGAGCGTGGAGCAGTATAAGGAAGGCGGCCGCGCCGCCTTGCACGACGTAAGCATCATTGTCTACGGACGCAATCAGGACCGTTCTGACCAGATTTATGGCGCTGATTTTGCTTATGATCCGGTCGCCAAAGAGGTCACCGCGCAAGGCGAAGTCAGTATCGACCTTGAAGCTAATTCTCCCGGCGCTGCCGCTCCCGGACAGCCACCCGCGCCGGAAACCAGGAACCTTATTCATGTAAAAACCAGCGGCCTGATGTTTAGCGAGAACACTGGCATTGCCCAAACCGAACAGGCAATCGAGTTCCGCGTGCCTGAAGCCAGTGGCTCCGCTCGCGGCGCGACCTATGACTCGCACGCCGGCGTGCTCACGCTTAAATCCGCGGTCAAGGTCAATACCATCGGCAACCGAAAAGCCACCATCACGGGCCAGAGCGCCACCATCACCAAAGCGCCCAGCAAGGTTGTGCTGTACTCAGCCCGCGTTCAGGACCCAAGCCGCACCGTCTCCGCTGATGCGGTTACGGTTTTCATGCGCAGTGACAACAACGTGGATCGCGTTGTGGCCTCCGGCAATCTGCACGCGGTTACAACCGGCGCCAGGGCCTTTGAGGTGAGCGCTCCGCAAGGCGAATTGAGCATGGCGGATGCCAACCAGGCTCGCTCAGGAGTGCTCTCAGGCGGCGTTACATTTGCGAGCAAAGGTGATTCACCCGCTGAGGGCAAGGCGGGCAAGATATTCCTCACGTTTGCCGGCGAGAATCGTTTGACCAAAGCACGTGCGCAGGACTCAGTCGAACTCAAACAGGGACCGGCAGGGAAGTCACAGGAGCTGCATGCCTCCGCAGTGGATTTGTCCGTGCTGAACGGTAGGAAGCTACAGCAGGCCGTGACTTCAGCCGGCCCGGCAGAAATCCTGCTGGAACAGGGAGCCGATAAGACCACCATCAGCGCAGGCCATTTTGAGACCACGTTCAACGAGCAGAACCGCCCCTCTACTCTCTATGGCTCGCCCGATTCCAAGGTGGTGGAATCCGTTCCGGGGAAGCCAGACAGAGTCTTGACGGCCCGCGAGCTTCGCGCCAAATTCAACGAAAAAGGTGAGATCGTTTCCGCCGAGCAGAGCGGTGATTTCCGCTATCAGGAAGGCCCGCAGACAGCGTCGGCGGACCAGGCAAAATACGGCGCTGCAGATGAAAACATAACGCTATCGGGCTCACCGCGCGTGGCTGATGGCAATGGAACGCTGACGGCAAACAGCATCCAGTTCAATCGCAAAACCCGTAGCGCGCTTGCCCAGAATGACGTCAAGACCACGTATGCAGGGCTGAAAACGCCGTCCAATGGAGCCATGCTGGGGGGCACTGAGCCGATCCATGTTACGGGAACCACCGTAAACGTGAACGGAACCACCGGGGTGGCGCACTATACCAAGGCTCGCCTGTGGCAGGGCGCCAACATCGTGGAAGCGCCAACCATGGCTTTCGATCGTACCCACCGCAGCCTTCAGGCCCAGGGTAACGCTGCTGCTCAAGTTGCATCATCTTTTGTGCAAAAAGACAAAAACGGGAAGCTGGTTCCGGTGAACGTGACCTCAGACAGGCTTTCTTATGTCGATTCAGACCGGAAAGCTGTGTTCAGCGGCAAAGTGTTGGTGAAATCCGAAGGCAGCACCATCGCGGCCGATACCGTTCAAGTCATACTGCTTCCTAAAGGCAGCCAGGGTGAAAGCCAGAGTGCAAGCCAGCTGGATCGTATTGTGGCGCAAGGAGATATACAGATTCATCAGGGAGCGAGGAAGGCGATCGGTAGCCAGCTGGTTTACACGGCGGCGGAGGAGAAAATGGTACTAACGGGCACTCCGGGCCATCGCCCTAGCATTTTTGATGCCGAACGGGGCGAAATCACGGGCGATTCGTTGACTTTTTTTACTCACGATGGTAGGGTGCAGGTAGGTAGCGGAGAAACCTCCAAAACCCAGACTCCAACTAGGATACGAGACGCGAGCAAGCAGTAATGCAGACTCTGGCAACGGACGACATTGCGAAATCGTACCGCGGCCGCAGAGTAGTGAATGGAGTCAGTCTTCACATTAACCAGGCGGAAGTAGTAGGGCTGCTTGGCCCTAACGGCGCCGGCAAAACAACTACCTTTTACATGACCGTCGGCCTCGTGCCGCCGGATAGCGGCCGCATTCTGGTGGACGGCCAGGATATTTCCGACGTTCCCATGTATCTTCGGGCGCGCAATTACGGCATCAGCTACCTGCCCCAGGAGCCTTCGGTTTTTCGCAAGCTCACGGTGGAAGAGAACATCATGGCTGTGCTTGAAGTTCAGCCTATCTCCTGGCAGAAGCGCCGCCAAAAGCGTGATCAGCTGATTGACGAACTAGGCCTGGGCCATATCCGCAACAACATGGGATACGCGCTGTCGGGCGGTGAGCGCCGTCGCGTCGAAATCGCGCGCGCCTTGTGCATTGCACCAAAATTTATTCTTCTGGACGAGCCATTCTCGGGCATTGACCCGATTGCCGTGCTCGATTTGCAGAAGATAATTTTTGATCTGAAGGGAAGCGGCATCGGCGTTCTGATTACCGACCACAACGTTCGTGAGACGCTTTCGGTCACTGACCGGGCGTACATCATTAATGAAGGCCGGATCTTCCGCACCGGCACGCCAGAACAGTTGGGTAACGATCCCGAGGTGAAACGGGTCTATTTGGGTGAGAGTTTTTCGTTTGTGTAACAGTGGGGTGAGTGAATGGCGAGTGCCGGATTGCACAAGCCACACGACATGGGGAGCAAACAGGGGACTTTGATTTTCAGGGCAAGAATATTGCGGGAAAAGCCCATTCCGGACCCCGTTTATTTGTTAACTTTATAGTAAGCAGAAGCGCCCGAAAGACAAATTACGTCAGTACCCTTTCAAGCTGTGGCTTGAAATGCAATAGTGGAGCTTAAAAGTAGTCAAGGATGGTCTTACTCCAGAACAAATTGAATCTGAGGGTCTCGCAAAAACAGATCCTCACTCCGGGGCTGGTTCAGATGGTGAGCGTTCTCGCGCTCAACAAGCTGGAGCTCCGCGAGATGATCAACACTGAGATGGTGGAGAATCCTGTCCTGGAAGAGCTGGATTCCTCGGTTCCACTGCTGGATGAAGTGGCCGGCCGCGAAGAGATGCATGCGCGCCAGGACGCCACCGACCTGAAGGAAAAAGAACCCGACAACGTACCTGAAGCCGACAAAAAAGACCCATTTGACGAGATCGATTTCGGCTCCTTCTTCAAAGATTACCTTGATCCCGGGTACCGCAATTCCGCCGATCTGGAAGAGATCGAGCGGCCCTCATTTGAAAATTTCCTCTCCAAGCCCGGCACGCTCACTGACCACCTGATGTGGCAGCTCGGCTCGGTTACCGTTCGTCCCGCAGTTCACGCCGCGGCCGAATTGGTGATCGGCAACCTCAATGAGGATGGATACCTCCGGGCCTCTGAAGATGAATTGATGGGTGTCGCGCAGGCCCAGCAGTCTGACGAAACAATTCCGGAATCAGCGGCGGTGGATGACATGCTGGCTGAACCCGAGCCCAACGCGGCGGAAAACACCGCAGTCGAACCTTCACATCTTGAGCTCGTTGTTTCCCACGAGCCTGCGCCTGAAGCGGTCGCCGCGGAGCGGCGCAACGGCTTCACTCCCGTTCTCCAGTTCAACAGAGAAGATCTGCGCGAAGCCATTGCGCTCATCCAGCAGTTTGATCCCGTTGGCGTGGCTGCCCGTGATTTGCGTGAGTGCCTGCTTGCCCAGCTGGAAAATCTGGTCAAGACGCGCGAGATGGAAGGCTCTGACGATCCTGAAAACGATCAGGTGGTGGAAGACGCCCTCAAGATCGTGGACAAGCAGCTTCATTTTCTCCAGAACAAGCAGTACAAAGAGATCGCCAAGGCCATCAGCCGCTCCATGGAGTCGGTAATTCAGGCCCACGAGTTCATTCGCACCCTTGATCCCAAGCCCGGCCTTCGCTACAACAAAGTCGAGGCCAAGCTGATTGAGCCGGACGTCGCCTTCGTGAAGCATGGCGACGAGTATCTGGTGCTGATGAATGATGAAGATCTTCCGCAGTTGCGCGTCAGCCCCACATATCGCAAGATGCTCAACCAGGGCGGCGGGGTAGAGAAAGACGTAAAGACGTACGTCAAGGAACGCTACAAATCTGCGGTGCAACTGATTAAAAACATTGAACAACGCCGCCAGACGATTTTGAAGGTTTGCTATGCCATCATCGGCCGCCAGGCAGAGTTTCTCGATCATGGCATTGACATGCTCAAGCCGATGATGATCAAGGAAGTCGCCGAAGAGATCGGGGTCCACCCTTCAACGGTAAGCCGCGCCGTGGCGAGCAAATATGTGCATACGTCCCAGGGCGTTTTTGAGCTGCGCTATTTTTTCTCTGAGAGCGTGCAGGGGCCGGAAGGCGCGGGAACATCGCTGCTGATCTTAAAGCGTCGGGTGAAGAAACTGATTGAAGAAGAAGATCCTGCACACCCGCTAACCGACGACCAGATTACCCGCATCTTACAGTCGCAAGGCATCAACGTGACCCGCCGCACCGTGGCCAAGTACCGTGAGGACATGAAGATTCCCAGCACACATCAAAGGAGGGTCAAGAGCTAGCCTGGAATCGCAGCCAGATCCGAGCAGGCGTTTCCGGATAGACGTTACAGCCGCCTGATACCCGCGCCGAATCTTCCCGGCGCCTCTCAGACGACTCTCAGTGCCACACACTACCAGGAGGAGAGTCAATGAACGTCGAATATACTGGCCGGCAGTTTGAAATCACTCCTATCACCCGCAAGCAGGTCGAAGGCGGGCTGGAAAAATTAAAAAAAATCTTGGGCAATTTTGATACCCACGTGATCCTTTCTACGGAAAAGCGCCGTCAGATCGCGGAGATCACCGTTTCCGTACGCAATCATGCACCCATCGTAGGTCTCTCGGAAGCCGCGGAGATGAGCGTCGCCATTGGCGGTGCCCTGGATAAGATTGAACGCCAGGCGGTTAAATACAACACGCGATGGAAAAGCAAGAAGCGCCAGGCCCGGAAAAAGCTCGCCCAGAATGGCAACGCTCAGGAGGAGGTCAACCTGGCAATCGCCGTGGGTGGCGATCTCACCACCGCCGTGCCCGTGAAGGTCCACTCATTTCCCAGTGTTGTGAAGGTGACCGAAGCGCATATCGTCAAAAGTTCTGATTCTGTGTCTTACAAGCCGCTTACGCTGGAAGAAGCGGTGAAGGAAGCCGAATTCCGTGACCGCGAGGTTTTCGTCTTTCGCGATCCTGAAGGCCGGGTCAAAGTGCTGCATCGCAAAAAAGATGGACGCATGGAGCTGATTGAAGCGCCCTGATTATTCTGTCGCTTCTCTCCACACCGCTTAAACTGTGATGTTTCAGCGCTGTGTCCTGTCTTGTGACTTACCCGCTAGGCGCAAGCTGGCCCAGCGGGTTTTTCCTTGCCGCGGTGGCAGACTGAGCTAGGCTTTTTTCACCTGTTGTAAGGGCTGGGATTCGTAACTCAGTTTTGGATACCAATCCTTCCCACGGCCTTCCGGCGTGTAGTCGAACATATTCCAGACAGGCCAGATCATATCCACGTGGCGGCCATCCATCCCTGGCTCCGTGGGCGCGAAGAGAAGCTCGGTATTGTAAAAGTGGTAGATCTTGCCGTCGCGCCGGACAAAGATGTTCAATGACGGCGTCTGCTCGCCCTTGGCGTTCTCGCCCTGATAGTCGCGGTTGTATGTGTTGCCGGAGGATGAAAGCAGGCGCAGGTTGTTCCACCCTCGACCGCGGGCGACCTCGCGGATGCGCGCCAGCGGCGACTTAGCAACCACAGCAAAGTTCATCCGCTGGCGAATATGCGGCGCGGAGCCGTTGAGTCCATCCAGGATCGAAGTGCAGGAGACACAGGGCGCGGCCATCTGCGGTCCGAACATGTAGCTGTAGATCGCCAGGGTCTCTTTTCCGGGACTGAATAGTTCTGAAAGGCGTGTATTGCGCGAAGTTGCAGTGTCGTTCAGATCCGCAGCGCCTTCCTCGAAGACATAGTCTTCCGCCAGCAGCCCGCCAACCGGCAGCTTCCGCCGGAGAGCGGCCACCTCTTCTATGTTCTTGCGCAGGGCGATCTCCGCTTGCAGAAGCTTGTCCCGGGCATCGCGGTACTCAGCGGTTTCACCGTGAAATCGGATGGAGTGAATGGAAGCCGGCATGCTCAACCTCCTGTCAGGAAGAGCTCAAGTATTTACGCCGCCAACAGAGTTGTCAATCACGGCCAGCGCAGCCCCCTCCTGTTGAAAATCTCTGCTCCGTGCAAGGGTATAATCAAAGATCAGCATGAGCTATCAGGTTCTGGCGCGCAAATACCGCCCACAGCGGTTTTCCGAGGTCATCGGGCAGGAACACGTCACCCGGACCCTGAAGAACGCCATTGAACAGCAGCGCATCGCGCACGGGTACATCTTCAGCGGGCACCGCGGGATCGGCAAGACCACCATCGCGCGCATTCTCGCCATGGCCCTGAATTGCCGCGCCCATGACAAGCCCACGCCTGAGCCGTGCGGCGTGTGCGAGTCCTGCACTGAAGTTCGCGCGGGCAGCTCGGTGGACGTGATCGAGATTGATGCGGCCACCAACCGCGGCATCGACGAAATCCGCGAACTGCGTGACGCTGCCCGCTACCGTCCGGCGCGTGATCGCTACAAGATCTACATACTCGACGAAGCTCACCAGATCACCGACGCCGCCTTTAACGCCCTGCTGAAGACCCTGGAAGAGCCGCCGCCGCACATCATCTTCATGATGGCCACCACGCAGGCGGAAGATATTCCGCAGACCATACGTTCGCGCTGCCAGCATTTCAGCTTTCATGCGGTGAAGTTTGATGAGATCGTCCGCCAGCTGGGCGACATTGCCGGGAAAGAAAACATTCAGGCTGACAGCGAAGCGCTGGCTGTTCTCGCTGAAGCTGGTGACGGCTCCATGCGTGATGCGCTCTCCATCATGGACCAGGCCATTGCCTGCTGCGGCGCAACCCTCAGCGGCTCGTTAGTGCGTGGACTTGTCGGCAACGTTGGCTCTGAGGTAATGCAGGACCTGATGAGCACGGTGGCGCGCAGCTCCAGTGAAGACGCTCTGCGCCTCCTCGACCGGCTCATGACGGAAGGGAACAATCCGGCACATTTCGCCCGGCAGCTTGTCCGGTTCCTGCGCAATGCGGTAGTTGCCAAAGTCGCCGGCAAAGATTCGCCTTTGCTTCAGATCTCTTCTGATGAGCGCGCACGGGTGCAGAGCGTGGCCGAGCAGTTTTCTGAAGAAGACCTGGCACGCTTTCTGCAAATCATGCTGCGCACATTCGATGAGCTGGGCTATCGCCAGGAGCAGCGCTTTCACCTCGAACTGGGCGTGCTGAAACTGGTCCACGCGCAACGCATGCTGCCGCTTGAACAGATTCTGAGCGCAGCCGCTGCGGACGCCGGAAAAACGTCCGAGCCGCCTCGAGCCATGCCCAGGCCGCTCGCCGCTGCGCCTGTCTCGCCTGCGCACCAGCCGTCGACGCCCGCTTCAGGCGGCCCAGCCTCCAAGCAGGAAAACTATGTTTCGCCCTTTGAAGCTGATCGCGCGCGCAAAGGACGCAGCTTCGATCCTGAGATGTCAGTAGCGCCGCAAACCCAGGCACAGCCGCAAATCATCGCCACCGCCGCCGCTGTTGCCGTGGCGGAGCCCGAACCAGTTGCTCCAACTGGCGACCCTGGGGCGATTCTGGGCTATGTGATTTCAGAATTGGAAAAAGCACCCAGAAGCGAGAACCTGGCCGCCACCCTTGCCGAGGGAACAGTCACGATCCAGGGTAACGAACTGGTGGTTTCCATCACCCAGCCGGCATCGGTAATTCAATTCATGATCAACGCGGAGCAGAAGCAGATAGCGAATGCTGCCGCCACCGCCGCGGCCGGGCGTCCGCTCAAATTAAGCATCGTCGGCGGAGCCAAAGCCAACGGATCAGGTCCGGTGGTGGTGCGTCCCAGCAACGGCGCGAGTGCGCGCAGCCGCGCAGCCGATGATCCGGTGGTGCAGCGCATGCGGGAAAAATTTGGTGCCGAGATTCGCACCGTGATCGATCATCGGGACAAGAACTAGGAGCAGAGTATGGGCGGCTTTAATTCACGCCAATTTCAAGAGATGCTGGAACAGGCCCAGAAGCAGGCCCAGGACCTGCAAAGCAAGATGAAACAGACGGTGGTCGAGGCTTCGTCCGGCGGTGGCACCGTCACCATCAAGATGAACGGGCAAAAGCACGTTATGGAAACCCGGATCGATCCCGAGGCCGTCAAAGCCGGTGACGTCGAGATGTTGCAGGACCTGGTGACAGCGGCTGTAAACGCCGCGGCGCAAAAAGTGGATGAGGCCATGCAATCCACCGTGGGCGGCATGCTGGGCGGAAGGGGAATTCCGGGCCTCTAAAGTCCCGGGCTATCAGAGGGTCCTGTGTCTAAATTCGCCGAGCCAATGGCTCGACTGATCGATGAATTAAAGAAGCTTCCCGGCGTAGGCGGCAAGAGCGCCCAGCGCATGGCGTTTCACATCCTGCGTTCCAGCGCCGACGATGCCGATGCCCTCGCCGGCGCCATTCGCAATCTTAAAGAAACACTTCACCTTTGCTCCGTATGCAGCAACATCACGGATGTTGATCCTTGCAGCTATTGCTCCAGCCCCACCCGCAACCAGCGCCTGGTTTGCGTGGTGGAAGAGCCCACCAACATTGCCTCGGTTGAAAAGGCGCGCTTTTACAACGGTGTTTACCACGTGCTCCACGGCGCCATTTCGCCTCTGCATGGCGTCGGCCCGGAGCAGCTGAGAATCCCTTCATTGCTGAAGCGGATTGAGAGCGGCAGCGTCGACGAGGTCATCATCGCCACCAACCCCACCATTGAAGGCGAGGCCACAGCGGTGCACCTTACGGGGTTGTTGAAGCGTCCTAACCTGAAGGTAACGCGTATTGCTACCGGCATTCCCGCGGGTAGCGACATTGAATATGCCGACGAAGTTACCATGCTGAAAGCGATGGAAGGCAGACGAGAGCTTTAAGCCCCCTGAATTGAAGCCGTAAAAGAAGGCGGAATCGGTTTTTCAACCCTTCGCCTTTGCAGTTCTTTGCCGCGTTATGGTCAGATCCGCAGCTTGGCCAGCAAGTCCTGTGGATGCACAGGTTTAGCCAGGATCTCAAACTCATGGCCCTGGGCCCGGGCCTTTTCCAGCAAATCCGCTGTGGCCGCCTGGCCTGAGAACAAAAGGATCTTACATCCGGGAAGAATCTGCCGGATTCGTATTGCCGCCTCGATTCCGTTCATGTCCGGCATAATGACGTCGCTGATGATGAGGTCAGGCTTGCTGTCACGGGCGCGATCGACGGCTGCCGTTCCGGTATAGACCGCAGAAGCGTCAAATCCGTTCTGGTTCAGGATGATTGCCAGGGTATCGGCGATCACCCGCTCGTCGTCTACCACCAGGACGCGGGGTTTTGCAGGTTGGCCGTTGTTCGACGTCAATATGAAACTCCTGGAATAAGGCAAATCTCAAACAATGATTATACGTGACCCACCTTCACTATCAGAGATGCTGGATGCAGGAAAAAAGTGATCCCAAATAAGCCAACCGGCCCGCGAAAACCGGCTTCTCACCCCTTAGGGCATCGCAAAAGAAATATTGAGGAGGGGTTTCATGCAAAGGGCAACCTTGCCAGGCGTTTTTGTGCTGTTGATGGCGATCACGGTTTGCGCCCAGAGCCCCGCCAACCCTGCCGGCAACCCGCCCGCCACGCCTCAAGCGCAGCCCTCCAGCAACGGCGTCGACCAGGTCTCGGCAGGCACTGAGCTCCATGCCACGCTGGATACGCCGCTCTCCACCAAGACTTCCAAGGCGGGTGATCGCTTTACCGCCACTGTGGCTGATCCGGTTCGCGCCGGCGATGGCGCTGTGGTGATTCCCGGCGGAACGCGCATTGAAGGCGAGGTTGCCGACGCCGATGAGGGTAAGGCCCTGGCTGCGCTGCGGGGAAAAGGCAAATTGAGCCTCCGCTTCCGCGATATCGTTCTTCCCAATGGCCAGACGCTCCCCATGACGGCCACGCTCATCTCGGTGAACAGCACCAACGGTAAAAACACCAAGAGAGCGGACGACGAAGGCGAGGTCCGGTCTGACACTCGCACCAGGGACGTCGCCAAGGACATGGGTGTTGGGGCCGGCATCGGCACCGTTGCCGGGCTGGTGTTCGGCGGACCGCTTAAAGGCTTTGCCATTGGCGCTCTCGCCGGTGGAGGTTATGTGCTGGCAACCAAGGGGAAAGAAGTGAACCTTCCCGCCCAGACCGGAATGGTGATTCGTTTGGATCAGCCAATCAGCGCCAACGCGACATCAGCCCCGCAGCAGCGCTAAGTCGCCAAGAGAATTTTTGGTGATGCGACGCGCCGTCTCTTGCTGACGGCAGTTTCTTGATATTCAAGCGTTGATCGTCGCTAACGGCGGCGGCGTTTCCTGGCGCCGGAATTCTCGCGGCGGGCCTTGGCGGCCTCGCGGCGTCTTTTGCGCTGTAACAAAACCTTCTTTTGCCGCGCTACCTCTTCTTCCGAAAACATTGTTTTCCGGCAGCCCTTCATGCCGCAATAGCAGGGCGCCTGCTCGCCCGGTTCGCCATCAAACAGGTTGTAGTCATAAGTCAGCTCTTCGCCGGGCTCAATGTCGCGCAGGGCAAGGATCCAGATGCGATCGTCGATCTGATCGGTCTCGCAATTGGGATCGCAGGTGTGGTTCACAAAGGCGGCAATGCCAAACCCATCGATAATGGTTTTTCCGTCGTCCATGGCAAACAGGTAGGTCACTTCGGTGTCGGCATACATGCCTTCACATTGTTTGGAAGGCAGCCGTGGGCCCGTATATTCCAGGATTCTGGCGCCCTTTTTGATCGCGGCCGTGGTATAGACTCCAGCGCCGTGCAGTGAGGAGGATTTGACAATCACAGTCATGGAAGTCCGGATTTTCCTGATAAAGCGATTTGGCTTGAAGCGATACCGCTATTTCTGCTTCGACGATTGTCTCTGCACCGCGCGCTGCAGCGTCTTGTCCAGCGCCGCTTTGGCGGCCTGGTAGTCCTGGGCTGAAATCTTTCCCTGCAGCCTGTCGGACTCCAGTTGAAAGACCTCTTCTTTCATGGCTTCCATCAGCATACCCGTCCGGTCTTGAGGCTTGGCCGAAGCTCCAGCCACTGCCGCCGTCCGTGGGGTTGACGTGTAGACGTAGATCGCGCCCGCGGTCAGGAAGATTGCAAGCACTCCAAGAAACAGCCATTGCCCTGACTGCAACGGGTCCGGCATTTCGTTGGGAACGCCCAATCCGCCTCCGGGACGGTTGTCCGCCTGTCCGGGCTGGCCCGGGGCCCCCGCGTTGGATGCCTGTTCCTGCTCCCGTGGCATGTCACCGCTGCCCGAGATGTCGAATGTCATCGCCTTCTGTGGCGTCACATTCTTGGCCACATAAAAATTCAAACCCTTGAACTGCGGATTGCTCTTGCTTTCGTACAACGACTTGTCCGCGGGAGCGATCGTCATGGCCTGCGGCGCGGCCACCACCAGGGTTTCCACCGCGTTGTCTGACTTGGGATCGATTTTAAGATTGCCGGTATACGGCACGTTGTAAACCACGTGAAACTGAGTTTCTCCCGGCCGGATAGGAAAAACAAAAGCGTACTTATTCTTCTCTCCCTGGGGGACGATCGCCGTTTTAAGATCCACGCCGCCGCCGGTACGTACGCTCGATTCACTTACGGTTGCCCCTTCAGGCAAATAGACTTCCAGCGTATGCGGCTTCAGCAGCGTGCGCGGGGGCAGGGAAGAATTGCCCACCGTATAGATCTCTTCGCCCACCAGGCTGTTTGGCTGGTCGCCTGTGTGAAACAGCATGGCGTGCTCCAGGATGGTGATTTCCTTCAAACTTGGAGCAGAATCAAAAACTCTGGCGACAACCATGTCACCGCCGGCCATCGCTCGCTGCGTGTAAGTTACGCCCTGGTGCTGGATCCAGATAATGTAGGGCTGCTGCGCGGGTGGCGCATTAAAGGTGAATTCGCCCTTGGCGTTGGTCTTGGTCTTGCCCACGTCCTCCATGCCATTGCCGATTTTCTTCAGCGTGACTTCATCGCCGGCGGCTGGTTTGTTCGTGGTGCTGTTCCTGACCACCCCTTTGATCGGGTCGGCGGCCGCAGCCAGAGCACAGGCCAGGACCAGGACGAGAGTAGCAATGCGTTTCAATGGAATGGGCTCCTTCAGGCTTTGGCGGATTCCAGTATGTCGATTTCAGCAAGAATTCGTGCGGCTTCAGCTTCCATGCTTACGCGCATGCTGTCGTAATCCGCCTGGGTGAACTTGCCCGCCTTAAATTCAAAATTCAAATCGCGCAGGTTTTCATAGACGACATCTTTGCGTTCGTGGAGATAAACGACCCGGGTCTTGTCGACGCCGGCGTCCGTATCGCGGCTGGGGAGAAAAACGTAGATCAGCCCGCCCGCGGTAAACACGCAGGCAAAAAGCTGTACGATCACGGTGAATGTTTGCGGGTTCATATCTCAGTTTCCCGCCGCGCTCGCTGGCGCAGCGCTTCCAAGTCGGCGCTCAAGTTGAGATCGGCTGCCGCCACGGGAGCGGTGCGCATCTTCCATGTGCGAATCACCAACAGTACCAGCAGTATGCCCAGCACTGCGCCGGCCGGCGGCAGGAACCAGGCCAGCAATTCAAAGCCGTGTGTTTTCGGCTGCACCACGGCAATTGCTCCCCAGTTCTGGCGGAAGCCATCCAGGATTTGTTCGTCATTGCTGGTGCTGTTCACACCGGCACGCAGCTCGCGGATCATGCTGGCTGAATTTGGGCAGCCCACGTGGTTGCATTTCAAAAGCATCTGGGCGCAGCTGCACGTGCACATGATTTTGCTGCCCAAATTCTGGAAGCGCGCCTCCTGATTGTCGGCGCCCATCAGCAATACCACCAAACAAGGCACGATCATTCCCAGGGCAATACGTTTCATTTTCCCACCCCGGCAGGCCGCATGCCCTGGTTCTCGATTGCCGCCACCGCCACCGCTTTTGGCACCTGTGCAGTTACCTGCGCCGCGTTTGGCACCAGCGCCAATCCAGTGCCGAAAATCACCATCAGCACTCCGATCCACACCCAGTTCACCAGCGGATTGATGAATGCCTTAATGATGGGATGGCCCGTGTCAGGGTTCTTGCCTTCATAAATCACGTAAAGATCTTCTTTTAGCGTTGAATGGTTGGCGACCTTGTGGTCCGGCTGTCCGCCGCTGGCCTTGAAGAAACGCAGCTCAGGATTCAGGGTGTCAATGTGCTGCCCGTCTTTGTAGACTTCCAGCAGCGCCGCTTCCGAGATGTAATTGGCATTGTCATCCTGGGTATATTCTTCGCCCACCAGCACATAAGGTCCGATGGTCAGTTTATCTCCCTTACCCATTTCCTGTTCTTTATCCTGATTGAAGGCCAGGCCTGCCACTCCAATAATCAGCACCACAATGCCGATGTGGACAACGTACCCGCCATAACGGCGCATATTGCGGCGCATCAGGTGATACATGCCAAATGCCACGTTGGTATTCAGTTTGTTCTTGAGGACCTTACCGCCACGGTAGAACTCAGAGAAGATAGTCGCGATTACCAGCGCGCCCAGAACGAACGCCAGCCACGCGTAATAGTGCGATAGGTCCCAGCTTTTTGCCCAGGCAGGCAGCTCTTTGAGCCAGGCGCCAAACTGGCCAAAGCCCAGCCATTTTGGCAGACTTCCCACCACCAGCACGGCGCCAATTACGCCTGCCACGCCCGCAGGCACGGCAAAATTCTTCTTGATGCTGCCATAGGACGTGCTGCGCCAAGCCAGCAACGGCCCCACGCCGGTCAAAAAGACCAGGAACAATCCGATCGGAATGGTGAACGTGTTGTAGAAGGCCGGTCCAAACGCGATCTTGTGGCCTTCAACCCACTCGGAGAATATCGGGAACAGCGTGATGCTCAGGATGGCGAAAACCGCGGCCAGCAGCACCAGGTTATTGAACAGGAAGCTCGATTCGCGCGAGACCAGTGATTCAAGCCGGTTCTCTGAGCGCAGGTGGTCACGGTTCAAAATAAAGAAGATCAGGCAGACTACAAATACCGTTGCCAGCATCCCGGAGAACCATGGGCCAATGCTCGACTGCGCAAACGCATGTACGGAACTGACCAGCCCCGCGCGCGTCAGCATGGTTCCCAGAATCGACAGCATGAACGTGGTGAAGATCAGCCACACGTTCCAGACCTTCATCATGCCGCGCTTTTCCTGCATCATCACCGAATGCAGAAACGCCGTGGTGGAAAGCCAGGGCAGCAGGGAAGCGTTCTCTACCGGATCCCAGCCCCAGTAACCGCCCCAGCCAAGCACGGTGTACGCCCAGTGCGCGCCCAGGAAGATCCCGCAGGTAAGAAAGAGCCAGGCCACCATGGTCCAGCGGCGCGTGATGTGAATCCATTTCTCGCCCGGGTAGCGCATGATGAGCGCTGCCAGACCAAAGGCAAACGGCACTGCCACGCCCACATATCCCAGGTACAGCATGGGAGGATGGATGACCATTTCAGGATATTGCAGCAGCGGATTCAGTCCGTTTCCATCCGGTGGCGCGTTGGCAATCAGTCCGAACGGCCGGGCCACAAAATTAGCCAGGATGAGAAAGAAAACCTGGATTCCCGCCAGCACCATGGATGCCATTGCTACGAGCCGTTGGTCCACTTTATGGCGAATGCGAAGCACGAAGCCGTACGCCGATAGCAACAGGCACCAGAAAAGGATGGAGCCTTCCTGCCCCGACCAGAGTGCGGCAAATTTATAGGGTGCAGGCAGCGCGCGATTGGAGTGGTGCATGATGTATGCGACGGAGAAATCATTCGTCATGGCTGCATACACCAGAGCGCCCGCGGCCAGCAGAACCGCGACAAAGGTCACGATGCCGGCGCGGCGCGCGGACTCCGCCAAATGGTAGCCCACAGCGTCTTTGCGCGTGGCTGCCACTATCCCTACAACAAAGGAATAGACGGCCAGCGCCAAAGCGAAATTAAGGCAAATAGTTCCTAGAAATGGCATTGGATGAAGCTTAATATCATTTCACCCTTGCTGCAATCTTTCAATTGGGCGGAAGCCCTACATTCTTGGTCTGAAGCACGTTCCTGACCAGGGCGATCAGGTCGTCCGGCTCACAGGGTTTTACCCTAAAAATCACGTTCAGGCCCGCATATTCGCTGTCTGCGTCCGGCAGGCCGCTGATAACAATGACCGGAACCTCTGCGTTGAAGCTGCGCAACTCCTTCACAAACTGCACGCCATCCATGTCCGGCATCAGGTGGTCGGTGATGACCACGCCGATCTTGGCCTGCCCCATCTCGCTGCGCAGCAGGGCCAGGGCGCTCAGGGCCTTGGTGGCCACATGGCTTTCGATCTCACCTTTGCGCAAGACCAGTTCGCGGACCGTGAGTTGGGCTATGTTGTCGTCCAGCAGGAGGGCCTG
>DASTPO010000086.1:0-2643 GCA_035762225.1 Candidatus Angelobacter sp. | reverse complement strand
AAGCCTCCGACGCACGACGATATGACGGTGCTCGCGCTATCGCGCGCGGCCAGATAACGCGGCGCGTTATTTTTTCGCCATCAGCAGCAGCGCGCCGACCCTTTTAAAATCGCGCAATTCTTCCGCGTTCTTGAACCACTTCCCGGAATAGGGTTCCGGTGTCGGGCTGCGATCAGGAATGCGCTTCGCCTTGACGTCTTTGAAGCCATGCTGTTCGAGCATGGCGATGTATTCAGCTTCCGAGTGGGCATGCACCGGCACCTTGAGCTCACCAACCCAGCGCAATGAATAGTGATTGTCCTTATAAAGGTTGATGAGAATAAACAGGTGTCCTTCCGGCGTCATGACGCGGCGAAGTTCATCCAGCGCCTTGCCCTGGTCGGCATAATAATAGAACGATTCCACTGAGAGTACTTTGTTGAAATGATTGACCGGCGCAGGAATCTTCTCGGCTGATCCCCATACATACCTGACATTTTTAAGCCCGGAAGACGCCTGCTCCGCGCGGCGCAGCATCTCGTCGGCAACATCAAGGCCAATTATCTCGCCTGACGCCGCAATGCGAGCCATCCTGCGTGAAGCCCAGCCCGTGCCGCAGCCCAGGTCAAGGATTCGGTCACCCGGTTGAATGTCCATGAGTTCAAGCGTCTGGTCGGTGATATCGGAATGATGGTTTTCCATCTCGTCGCCGCGGCCGGCGGCGGCCCACTGGTTGAACTCCTGCTGCATTTTTTCGTCGGCCCTGCTGGGCAGGGCGTCTGCTCTGGTTGTCATACTTCTATGCTACATTCTGAAGTTTGATTTCCTCAACGTGGCGCGCCTGCTTCGGAGAGGAAAAATATTCTGGATTTATGTCCGAGCCTGTCAAAACCCGCCCATTGCCCGACGCGCTTTATTGTCCCAACTGCGCACGCGAGGTGGCCGATCCACTGACCTGCGGCGACTGCTCCGCCGTGATCTGCCGCGTCTGTGGAACGCCCCTGGAATCTTCCTCTGATCTGGGAATTGGATAAAAAGGAAATCAATGCTCACCGTCTTCCTGCTGTTGATCTCAAATATCTTTATGACCTTTGCCTGGTATGGCCACCTCAAGTACCAGAATGTGCCCTTGTGGAAGGTGACGCTCATCAGCTGGGGTATCGCGTTCTTCGAATACTGTTTTCAGGTCCCCGCCAACCGCTATGGCAGCCATATGTTCAACGCCGCGCAGCTGAAGACCATCCAGGAGATCATCACGCTGGTGGTGTTTTCATTTTTCTCCATCTGGTATCTGAAGCAGGACATCAAGTGGAACTATGCGGTGGGATTTTTCTTTATCGTAGTAGCGGCGTTCTTTATTTTTAAGAAGTGGTAGGTAAAATATGCAGGTCTTGAGCCGGATCACAGCGGGGTTTTCGTCTTTCGCTCGGGGTTGAAGAACGGCATCTTGACCACCGTGGCCGTAACTTTTTGGCGCTTGGCTTCAATGGTGATTTCCATCTGCAACTTGGTTCCCGGCTTGGAATGAGCGGTATCAACGCTGGCCAGCGCGATCATTTTCTTCAGCAGTGGCGACCAGGTGGTGGAAGTAGCTTTGCCTACCTGCCTGCCGCCCAGATAAACCGGCACGTGGACGCGCGACGCCTGTGCCGGCGCCGCCGGAGTGAGGCCGAACTTGTCATAGCGCTCTTCAATCTCAACCCAATCCATTTCCAGCCCCACCAGCTGGCGCGCGACGCCGTTCTTTTGTTGCTGGGCAAGCGCTGCTTTGCCGACAAAATTCTCTTTATCCAGGTGTACCATCTTGCCGAACCCAAGTTCGTAGGGAGAATATTTCTGCTCCGGAATCAGCGCCTTTTTGCTGCTGATATAGTCAACCTCAATCAGCAGCAGGCCGGCTTCAATGCGGGCCACGTCCAGCGCCAGCATTCCCGCCGCGTGAATATCAAACTGGCGTCCACCGGCCATCAGCGCGTCCCAGACCTTTATGGCCTCGTTACCCGCGCTCAGCGGTATCCAGATTTCATAGCCGAGATCGCCGGTGTAGCCCGTGCGGGAAATGTCCACCGGCACGCCCGCCATTTTACCGCTGGCCATGCGGAAATATTTCAGGTTGGCAATATCCGCCTCTGCCACGCTCTTCAGCAGCTTGCCTGAGGTGGGGCCTTGTAACGCCAGGGCCGCAATCTTCTCAGAGACGTCCTCGATCTGGACATCCATGTTCAAGCCGTTCTGGCGGAACCAGCGCAGGCTGGGATCGGCCGCGGTCCAGCGGTACTTGTTTTCCGCCAGACGCGTAATGGTGCCATCGTCAATCACCTTGCCCTGCTCATCGCACCAGCAACAGTAGATCACCTGTCCGGGCTTGACCTTGTTGATGTCCCGGGTAATCACGCGGTTCACCAAGCGTGTGGCGTCTTTGCCTTCCACGATGTACTTGTAAAGCGGGGAAATATCAATCAGCGCCGCGGCGTTGCGGATGGCGTTGTATTCATGCTCATGGTGCACCTCGTAGCTCGAGACCGTATAAAAGCCTGACCACTCGCGGTAATTCAGGCTGTGGCAAAGGGGAAAAGTGCGCTCGTGAAATGCGGTTCCGATGGGCAAGAGGGCTCCTCAATGACTGAAGCCGGATTATATGCAGGGAGCAAGCCGGGCGGCAAC
>DASTPO010000085.1:0-7142 GCA_035762225.1 Candidatus Angelobacter sp. | reverse complement strand
ACGCTCAAGGCGGCATGGATGGTGAGGAACTGCTCGTTCAGCGAGTTTGTGTTCTCCGCCGAGCGGTTTACGCTAAGCTCATATAATGCGACTCCGCACTTCACTGATCCGGAGTTCGTTACTTACAGGTAACAGGCAGATGTGGAACTACCAGCGCGTTGCGGCGCGCATCCGTAACGGAGATTGACCGGCATGTCGACTGAGGCTGCACCGAACACGGGCGTACCAGAAGCTCTTCAGGATAGTTCCAGGCCGGTCCGCGCAGGTGAAGAACTCGATCTGGCGCGGCTGGAGCCATACCTCCGCGATCACTTCCCTGACCTGGGCGGGACGCTGGTGGTGAAGCAGTTTCCCAGCGGCCATTCCAACCTGACTTATTCCGTCACCCTGGGCGGAAAAGAGATGGTGTTGCGCCGGCCGCCGTTTGGCAGCAAGGTGAAATCGGCGCACGACATGGGCCGCGAATACAGCGTGCTCACCCGGCTGCATTCCGCGTATCCCACACCGAAGCCGCTGCTGCACTGCACTGACGAATCGATTCTGGGAGCGCCGTTTTATGTGATGGAGCGCGTGCGCGGCGTGATCCTGCGGCGAAATCTGCCGCCCGAACTCGACCTCAAGCCGGAAACAGCGCGCAGACTGAGTGAATCATTCATTGATAATTTGGCCGCATTGCACAACCTGAACTACACCGCGCTTGGCCTGGCCGATCTGGGGAAACCGCATGGCTATCTGGAGCGCCAGGTGCGTGGGTGGTCTGAACGCTACCAGGGATCGAAGACGCATGAACTGCCGGAAGTGGAACCGCTCTCAAAGTGGCTGCGCGAACATATGCCGCCGGAGGGCGCGGGAACGCTGATTCACAATGACTACAAATTCGACAATATGGTGCTGGACGCGGGAGACATTACGCGGGTGAAGGCGGTGCTTGACTGGGAGATGTGCACGCTGGGCGACCCCCTTACCGATCTCGGCACCGCACTGGCTTACTGGGTTGATCCCGGTGATTCGCGGGACATGCAAACGGTGCGCTGGGGGCCAACGCTGATCCCCGGCATGCTCAGCCGCGCCCAACTGGCTGAGCGCTATGCAAAGCAGACAGGGCGCGACCTTTCCCACATCGTCTTCTACTATGCCTTTGCCATGTTCAAGGTCGGGGTGATCATCCAGCAGATTTACTATCGTTATTTTCACGGCATGACGAAAGATGAGCGCTTCGCGTTTCTGGGTGAAGTGGCGCATACGCTCATGAAGGTGGGCCTTGACGCAACCGGAAGGACCGGGCTGTAACTTCTAGCGGTAATACCTCGCCACCCACTCCGCCACGCAGCAGGGCTTCTCGCCGCCCTCCACTTCAACCGTGACGTTGAAAATCACCTCCATACCGTCAGGCGGAATATCTTTCATGGATTGCAACACGATGCGAGCGCGAATGTTGGAGCCGGCACGCACCGGCGAGACGAAGCGCACGCGATTCAAGCCGTAGTTCACGCCCAGGCGGACGCCCTGCCTGATTTGAAAGGCCTCATGCATGAAGTGCGGCAGCAGGGAGAGCGTAAGGAAGCCATGAGCGATTGGGGCTTTGAATGGAGATTCGCGCCGGGCGCGTTCCACGTCAACGTGGATCCACTGGTGGTCGAGCGTGGCATCGGCAAACTGCTGGATGCGTTGCTGCGTCACGTTGAACCAGCCAGTGACGGCTATTTCCTGGCCGACCATATCTTTGAGGGCATCGGGTGAGTCGAGTATGCATTGCATTTAGTTTTCTCTGATCTGGAAATAGAAGCAAGGAGCGGGATGCAAAAGTCGCGGCCGTCCGCGCTCCTTCGCGAGTTTTTTGGCCTTGGAGTAACGCGCTATTTTTTCGTCGCAAATTCAGGACGGATGCTCTCCGTTCCCGACCAATACTTTTTGCGCAGCTCCTTCTTCAATACCTTGCCTGTGCCGGTGCGCGGCAGAGTTTCAAGAAATTCCACCGAACGCGGGCATTTGTAATGGGCAATGCGTCCGCGGCAGAATTCAAGCAACTCGCTTTCGCCGGCCGCAATTCCCGGCTTCATCACCACCAGGGCCCTGGGGACTTCGCCCCAGCGCGGGTCTGGAACCGGGATCACGGCAACTTCATAAATGCCGGGATGCGCGAGCATGGCCTTTTCCACTTCCAGTGACGAGATATTCTCCCCGCCGCTCACGATGATGTCCTTTTTGCGATCGACGATGAGAGCATAACCATTTTCGTCCATGGTAGCCATGTCGCCGGTATGGAACCAGCCGCCGCGCATCACCTCGGCCGTGGCCTCCGGCTGCTTCCAGTAGCCGGCCATCACACCGTCACTGCGCGCGACAATCTCGCCAATGCTCTGACCATCGTGAGGAACGTCTTTGCCTTCGGGGTCGACAACGCGAATCTCCACGCCTGGAACCGCGTGGCCGGTGCTGGCCTGTTTTTCAAAACGCTCGCGGCCTTCCCAGTCCAGGCCGGTTTTCATGCGCGCCGTGGTGAGCACCGGAGCAGTCTCAGTGAGACCATAGCCGGAGAAGCAGGCACAGCCAAGTTTCTCTTCCACCTCACGCACCAGCGTGGGTGACGAAGCCGCGCCGCCGATGCTCATACGCTCCAGGCTGCTCAGGTTGAACTTCGGACGTTCCGGGCAGTTAACCAACGCCGTGGCCATGGCGGGCACCACGCTCAGAGATTGCGCGCCTTCGCGCTCGATCAGGCGAAAGACCTCGGTGGTCTCGAATTTCCGTATCATCACGTGCTTGCCGCCGACATAGGTGAGCGAATGCGCCACGCCCCAGCCGTTTGCGTGAAAAAGCGGAATGGTGTGGAGTTCCACGGAACGGCTGTCGCCGCCGAAAGCGATGGCCACGTTGAGCGCGTGCAGATAAATGTTGCGATGCGTCAGCATTACGCCCTTGGGGTTGGCGCTGGTGCCGCTGGTATAGAAGAGTTCGGCCAGCGAGTTCTCATCGACCTGCATTACGTCAGCGCGATGCGGCGCGGCCGCAGCCAGCATGTCTTCATAGTTCTGCGCTGCCATCCACGCGGCATTAGGCTTGAAATCCAGCGGCACGAAAGATTTCACGGAGCGCAGCTCCGCGCGAAAAGATTCGACCAGCGGAATGAATTGCTCTTCAAACAGCAGGACGGTGGCTTCCGAGTCATTCAGTATGTACGCCAGTTCCTGTGAGGCCAGCCGGATATTCAGCGGCAGCAGGACGCCTCCGGCTTCCAGCACGCCGTAGTAGCCCTCCAGCAGGCGATGGCAATTGGCGCCGAGAAAAGCTACGCGATCGCCGGCTTTTATGCCGAGTGAGAGCAATGCTCCGGCCTGGCGCGCAACGCGGTCAGAGAACTGCGCATACGTGAAGCGCTGGTCGCCACAGACAACCGCGGTCAGTCCGGGATATTGTTTGCTTGAATAACGCAGGAAGCGCAGTGGTGTAAGCGGAATATTCATGATGACCCCAGCGGCCTCAAGCCGACTGGCCTCCATCCACCACCAGGACGTGACCGCTCACATAAGCGGACGCATCCGACGCCAGAAAGATGGCCGCACCCTTCAGATCATAGTCAGTGCCAAACCGGCGCGCGGGAATGTGGCTCAGAAGATAGTCTTTTTTGTGCTCCAGAACTTTTTCCGACATGTGCGTGGGAAACCAGCCGGGCGCAATGGCGTTCACCTGGATGTTGTGCCGCGCCCACTTTACCGCCAGATCGTGCGTGAATGAGATCACGCCACCCTTGCTGGCATGGTAAGCAATGGCCTGCACCGTCTCCGGCGGAGCGCCGCGGATCCCGGCAACCGAAGCCATATTGATGATTTTGCCGCTCTCCTGCTTGAGCATGATCCGGCCCGCGGCCTGCGCGCAGAGAAAAGTTCCTGTCAGGTTGGTTTCAATCACCTTGTTCCATTCAGCCAGCGTCATCTTCTCCGTAGGCGCGCCCCAGGAGATGCCCGCGTTATTGATCAGAATATCGATGCGGCCAAAATGCGCGAGCGTATCGTCCACCATCTGCTGCACACTCGCCTGGTCCTTCACATCACAGCCCAGGGCCAGGGCGCGCACGCCGATCTTTTCCATGTCATGCGCGGCTTCCTCGCAACGCTCTTTCTTGCGCGCGCACAAGGAAAGACTGGCGCCCATCTCGGCCAGCGCTTCGGCCATCTGCCGGCCCAGGCCGATGGAACCGCCGGTGATGATGGCAACACGTCCGCTCAGATCGAAAAGCTGCTTCACGGTCCTGGACATTTCTCTGGATGCCATAAAAAGTTGGGTCTCCTTCAGCGGACTTATGAATCTTTCTGCGGCGGCGACGCCGGACGAGGTATCGCGCCGGTAGCCCATGGCGCGTTCAGTACGGTTCGCCACTCCAGCAATGCGGGGCCAGGAGCTTCCAGCCAATCCGGCAGGCGCTGGCGCAGCCGATCGATGCCGGCCACGTGCTCGGCGCGAATTCCGTACGCTTCAGCCACACGGCAAAAGTCAGGATTCTTGAGCGTGATCTCATGCGTCTGGCCGAACATTGCACGCTGAAGAAAGGCGATGATGCCATAGGATTCATCGTTGACCAGCAGGATCTTTACCGGCAGGGCATATTGGGCCAACGTCGCCAGCTCATGCTGCGTGTACTGGAACCCACCGTCGCCGGCAATGCACACGACCCTGCGCGTTTCGCCTGCCTGCTGGATAGCGCAGGCGGCGCCAATCGCCGCCGGCAATCCGTAACCCAGCGTACCCGAACCCAGAGGATAGAGAAACGTGCCCGGCTCCAGCGCGGGAAAGAATGCTGAAGCCCAATAATTGAGGATGGACTGGTCATTGACCAGGACATCGTCGCGGCGCATGGCCGCGCGCAGCGCCTTGAGCGCGGTGTAACTTTCCTGCCCCAGCGCTTCAAGGCGCTTCTCTTCGAGCGCGTTGATGGCAGCAATATCGCACCATGGGCGCGCCGCCGTGCCTGTGGTCAGCGTTTCGGCGATGGCTGAGATGTCGCCGACAACCCGGGTTGAAGGAAATCTATCGCCGGCATATTGATCATCCTGCACCACCTGGATGTGCTGCGGGGGAAGTTTCAGGCGGAACTGCCCCATATCAAACTCAATCAGGCGCGCGCCGAAGGAGACCATCAGGTCGCTTTCGGAAAATACCTGCTGCACGACGCCCTGACGGGAAATGCAGCCAAGAGACAGAGGATGGTCGGCGGGGAAAATTCCTTTGCCGCTGGTGGTGGAGAAAACCGGACACTGGAGCGCCTCAGCAAGCTTGCGCACGGCTTTCGCGGCTGGACGCGCACCTGCGCCTACAAGAATCAGCGGCTTGCGGCTGGCCAGAATCTGTTGCCGGACGTTTCCTAACTCGGGCAGCGGTTGATCGGCTTTTGCTGCTGTCCCGGCAAGATTCACGCTCACCACAGCGTGAAAGAAGTCATGCGGAATTTCAATGAACGCCGGGCCCGGCATTGGGCCATGAAGCATTTCCGCGGCCTGGCGCACAGCATCCACCATCTCCGCAGGGTTGTTGACGCGACGGGCGTAACGCGTCAATGGCCTGATGATCTCAAGTTGCTGTGGCGTTTCATGCAGCGCGCCGCCGGACTGCGCCAGCAGCGGTGAAGCAATGTTGGTCCCAATCAGCAGAACCGGAGTGCCGGTTTGCAGGCTTTCCAGCAGAGGAACCGCGGTAAAGAGATTGCCCGGTCCGGTGGAAGCAAAAATGGCGGCGATGCGTCCGCTGCGGCGATAGTAACCATCGGCAGCAAAACCGGCTGCCTGCTCATGCCGGACCACCCAGTGATGGAACTCCGGGGTTT
Organism: Candidatus Angelobacter sp.; assembly: GCA_035762225.1. Taxonomy (GTDB): domain Bacteria; phylum Acidobacteriota; class Terriglobia; order Terriglobales; family Acidobacteriaceae; genus Angelobacter. Next base: position 1,324 of record DASTPO010000085.1, on the reverse strand, counting down.
GGCGCATGGCCTCATAGAGCGGAATGTTGTGAATGCTGGGGATGCCGTAGCCGGAGTTAATGCCGTAGCGCAACAAAGCGGCAATCACCGCTTGTGCGCCGGTGATCTGGCCTGCGGCTGACGTTGAATGAGGGACGGCGGACATTTTCGGAAAAAGGAAACCCAAAGGCGGTACGGAAAAAATGAAGACAGTTCAAAAAGCTGCTTAAAAAATAAAAGGACGACGGAGGAATTTACCTCCGTCGTCCGATGATGGACTAGAAGCCGATACGGACGCCAAACTGAAGCTGGCGCATCGGGAAAGCTGAGGTGAATGCCAGCGGTGTGCTGGGCGACGCATTGGCAGTACCGCTGACGTTGAAGGTGGTAGCTCCGGCGCCGCCCAGAGCAACGGGCAGACCGAAGTTGGGACCGACAACGTTATTCACGCTGGCGTAGTTGGTGCGATTGGCCAGGTTGAAGCCCTCTGCCAGGATTTGCAGGTTGGCCCGCTCGCCCATCTTGAATCGACGGGTGATGCGCATGTCAACCGACATATAGTCTGGGCCCAGTCCGGTATTGCGGGCCGCGCCGATGGGACGGTCATTGGTGGAGTGGCGGTCGCCGTTTACGTCCGCTCCCGCCAGCAGGTCAAAGGGATGGCCGCTGTTGTAACGGAAGATGGGCGCCAGCTGGAAGCCGGAGAAAATCCTGCCGCCGGTCTTGCCGGTGTCAGCAATAACTGCCAGAACCACTTTGTGTCTCTGATCGAAGTTGGAAAGCGAACGTTCACCCGACAGGTTGGTGTTGTCAACCGGGCCGAAGTCGCTGTTGAAGTCCGTGGTGGTGTCAAAAGCCTTGCTGAGGGTGTAGTTGGCCAGCACGGAGAAATGAGTGCTAAAGCGCTTCTTCACTTCCAGGATGGCGCCTTCATAGAGCGCAGCGCCCTTGGATGAATACTGATCAGCCTGCAGCAGCAACGGGTTCACAAAGCAGTTCACGATACCTGCGCCCTGGCAAGCAGGGGCGGCCCAATTGCGGAAGGTGGCCGTGCCGCCGTTGGCCAGCGGAACTGAAGTGAATGGCGCGGGCCGAGCGTTGACGTCAAGAGCAACGGGCAGTCCGATGGTGTGGACGTAAATGCCGCTTAAAGAGACAGCCCAGCCGTTGGCGATTTCCCGCTCAATGCCGATCTCGGCCTGTTGCGAGTAAGGATTCTGGTAGTTCGGCTGGCCGCTGAACAGAACGCTTAACGGCGGCGTCGGGCCGGTGTTGGAGATGTTGATGCCGAACTGGGTCAAGTTGGCAGGGGTAATGCAGGCAGCGGCTCCCGGCGCGGCGTTGG
>DASTPO010000084.1:0-13961 GCA_035762225.1 Candidatus Angelobacter sp. | reverse complement strand
GCGGCAGAAATTCCAGGCCGGACATGTTGGGCATCATCAGATCGGCGAGAATAATGTCGGGCGAGTCGTTTTCCAGCTGGACCAGCGCAGCTTCGGCGCTCTCCGCTTCCACGCAGTCAAATCCCACGGAAGCGCCCACCGTCATGCACAGCTTGCGGATGCTGGGATGGTCGTCCACTATCAAAAAACGCACTTTGAGATCGTCAGTCATGCTTCAACTGGGCTCGCCAAAAATGTTCTTCACAATATTGATCAATTCCTGTACCCGGAAGGGCTTTTCCAGGTAGGGCACGCCGGTGTTCTGCAACGCCTTCATGGTCTCTTCATTCACGGTGTCGCCGGTGATGAAGAGCATGCGGTCCTTCAGCTCCGGCCGGTGCTCCACGATCCACGAATGCACGTCCGCGCCGCTGGCGCCGCCAGGCGTGCGCATATCGGAAATGACCCCGCTGAAGCGCCCCGACTCCAGAACGCGTATTCCTTCCGCCGCCGATTGGGTCGTCCGGCAGGCATAGCCATGGCGCTCCAGCGCCATACGGATAAAATCCATCACGGACCGCTCGTCCTCAATCACCAGCAGAGGCACTCGTCCCGGCGCTGCGGAACTCGCGCTCATTGCTTGGCCCCCGCAGTGACCACCAGCTTGAGATCGGCCTTGGTGCGGACCGGCAGCCGTACACTGAAGGTTGCGCCCTGGCTTTCCTGGTTATTGGCGCACAGGATTTCGCCTTCATGCTCGCGCACGATGCCATAACAAATGCTCAGTCCCAGGCCTGTTCCCTGCCCCACTTCCTTGGTGGTAAAAAACGGATCAAAGATACGCTCAGGGTGCTGGATGCCTTCACCGTTGTCTCGGAACAATACCTCGACCCAGCCGCCATCGTGGATGGTCTCGATTTCAATCAGGCCGGGCCGGTCCATGTGATGGATGGCGTCATAGGCGTTGTTCAGAATATTGAGAAATACCTGCTGCAACTGGTGTGAATCTCCGACCAGTTCCGGCAGCCGGTGGTCGAATTTCTCAATGATCTGCACCCCGTGGTTGGCAAAGTCATAGGCGCGCAACGCGATGGTTTTGTGCAGGATATCGTTGATCTGCACCGCCTGGCGCTGGGGCGGACGCTGCCGCGCGAAGCTCAGCAGGTTTTGCACGATCTCCTTGGTACGCTGCGCCTCTTCCAGAATCACCTGTAAATCCTTGCGCGCGCTGCCGGGAACCTCCGGGTTCTCCATCAGCAGATCGGAGAATCCCATGATGGCGGTGAGAGGATTGTTCACCTCATGGGCCACACCGGAAACCAGCTGGCCCACCGCAGCCATCTTCTCGGTGTGCATCAGCTTGGCCTGGATCATGGAAGCGTCGGTAATGTCGGTCATCAGCACCACGACGCTGGAGACTTCACCGCGATCGTCGCGCATGGGGCTCAGGTTCACAGAGAATTTTCCCTGCGTGCCGTTGCCGCGCGCTATCAGCAGCTCAAGATTATCTGATTGCAGGCCGTGCAGGCTGGCGTCAAAGGCCTCGGCAAAGGCCTTCTGATGTGACGTTGAGATGATTCTGTCCAGCCGGTGGCCCACCAGTTCATTCTGCTGAAATCCTCCGCCGTCATAGGCCCGCTGGTTCGCGTAGCTGATCAGGCCCGCGGTGTCTGCCACCATGATCATGGTCTGCGTGTTGTTGAGGATCTTGCTGGTGAAATCGCGCTCGCGCTGGAGCTGCGCCTGGAAGTTCTTGACCTCAGTGATGTCAAGAAATACGCCGCGGTATTGCATGATCTTGCCTTGCGCGTCTTTGACCACAAACGCATTTTCCAGCGCGTGGATCATGGTGCCGTCGCGGCGGCACAACGTAACTTCAAAATTGCGGACGGCGCCCTTCTGCTGCAGCTGGCGGGTAATCTCGTCGCGCTGCTCGGCGGAGACGTAAACCTGGGTCTGCAGGTCGAGCTTGAGGACCTCTTCGCGCGTCAGGTACCCCAGCATGCGCATCAATGCGTCATTTACCTCGATAAAATGGCCCTCCGGCGAGGCAAAGAAGACGCCTTCCTGGACGTTATCGAACAGCTCGCGATAACGCTGTTCGGCTTCGCGCCGGTCAGTGATGTCTTTCAACACATGCACCGTTTGCAGGCCTTCATCCAGCGCGCCGTGCACGCGCGAACTGGAAACCAGGTAGGTGCGCTCCAGCACCGGGTGCAGATACTCGTCAGACTCGTTCTCCGTCCGGCAAAACGGGCACGGCTGCGGCGAGTCCGAAGTGATGGAAACCAGGGCGCGCATGCTCAGGCCAATCAACTCCGCCGGGCGCACGCCGATAAATTCCGCCAGGGAACGATTTACCCGCAACACCTGAAAATGCTCGTCGTGCACCACGATGTAATCGGAGATGGAATCGAAAATCTCAGCCCACTGCCGGCTGGACTGGGTAATACGCGTGAATAGCCGCGAATTTTCCAGCGCCACCGAAGCGTGCACGATCAAAGCCTGCAGCAGGTTGAGGTCGTTGGGCATCAGTTCCCGGGTGATATCGGCCAGCGCCAGAATCCCCAGCAGATCGCTCTCGGTGCCTTCCAACCGGACCAGCGTCAGGTTGCGCCATCCGCAAGCCGACACCAGATCAGCGCCCAGCGCCTGTACGCCGTTGCCGGTAATTTTCAAATCAGGATGACGTTCTGCGTACTCGGAAAATGCGGCGTTCAGTTTGCGCTGTAGCTCGCGTTCCGGCCGCGGCCCGAAGAACCCCACGCTCTCCACTTTATTGCCCTGTGCAAGCGACAGGATTGCGGACGTTGCGCCGATCATGGCGGCTACGCGCTCGGTGAAATTTTTTACGAAGTCCGGAAGGCGCAATGCCGAGCCCAGGTCCAGGGCCATGCCCATCAGGTCTTCCGTGCGTTTCTTGTGCTGATCAGAAAGCTGCAGGTTGTGCGCGGCTTCCAGCGCTACGGTCAGCTCCGCTCCCAGCACGCGGGCGCGGCGTACTTCATCCGGCGTGATGCGCGACCGGTCTTTCTTGTCCATCAGTCCCAGCAGGCCCAGCGGACGGCCGTCTCCACTCACCAGCGGAACTCCCAGCAGCTGTTTGAGGCCGGCTTCCCAGCGCAGCAGCTGTCCCTTTTCATTGGACGCCAGTTGGTTGATGTCTTCGCACACCTGTGGATTGCGCGACTCCAGCGCACGACTGCCCAGCGCGGACACATCGATATCCACCTTGCTGGGCACGCCTTTGCTGGAGCCCCAGCGCAGGCGGCACTCTCCTGCGTCCACCAGGGCGACAAAGGCGCGGGAAAAGCCGAGAAAGTCAGCCGACTGGACCAGAAACTTGGGAAGAAAACTCTCCAGCCGTGAGGTATTGCCCAACTCAGCGGAAAGCTCCAGCAGTTGATCAAGGTCGTTTTTCTGTGCGGCGCAGACCCCGGTCAACTCGGCATTGTCCAGCGCCAGCCGAGCCATGCTGACGATGAGACCAAAATCCGCTACCTCTGCGGGAGAGAACGCCACGCTTCTCACCACCAAAAGTGCGGAAGCCGCTGACGCAGTACCGAGAGGCTGAGCCAGCCCATGGTAGATGCCTTCGCCCTCGGATGATCGATAGGAAAACCTGAAATTGATCAGCCGGTTTTGCTCCACCGCCTGAGCGGCAAAAGGTCGCGCATGGGCAAACAGAGCTTTCATCGCGGCGCCTTCCACGACAGTAAAAATGGCGTCCGGCAGGCCTTCGCCCGCCAGGGTTTGAAGTCCTGCTATCGTCGCCTGCAAAACCCTGCCGGCGGCATCGACAATGTGCTGTCTCAGAGCTGACGGCTCTCCGGTCAGGGCGGGAAATTGAAGGCAAGCCTCCAAAGCTCCCGCCGCCGCAGCAGGCGGCCTTGTTCGAACTGGAGTGCGCAGGGGGACGGATTTCTCTCTGGGTTTCAAATGTTGTCTCAACCGGGCTAAGGGAAACCTGAAGGTACTCTGGAATCTCATTTTGAGTCAATAAGCTTTTACCCTTCAGGAATCATAAGGACAACGCGCAATGCGGCCGTAAGGCCGTCTCAGGATGAGAACGAATGCGGGGTACAGACCGCGACTGAGACACCGTGTAGCTTCCAAATGGTTACCTTCTGCCTCAACCAGCCGGGTTTCTGCCGATGAGGATGCCTTAACCCACTGATTTTACGAAGATTTACGTTGCCCCACATGTCGAAAGTACTAATCCCACCCCGGCATGGCCCTGACCTTGCTTTTATCTTTCCGCTTTATTCCCTGTGTCGACGAGCTGCGTTTCTGCCCTGATTTTGGTCAGAAGCGGCCTGACATCCGGAAAACCGGCAAGCACTCAAGGTTTTTGAGATTTGAAAAGAACACGGTCCGCAGATTGAAACAGTGGTCCGTTGAGGTTCTAAGACATGCAAATGAACAAAAGCATTGGCGGCAAGCTCTACATGGGCTTTGGCCTGATCATGGTGATCGTGATCTCCGCGTTTGTCTTTAACTGGATCGCGGTGCAGCACGAAAAAAGCACACGAGCTTTATATCGCCGGTCGATCACCATGGTGGAAAACCTCTCCCGGCTGGATAGCGCCAGGAACCAGAACCGTCTGTTTCTGCGCAACTTCCTCCTCAACGGCGACCGGCGCGAATCCGACGCACTGGCCCGCGGCCAGAACGAAGTTGAATCGCTGATCGGTGAGATCAAGGAAACAACTTCGACCATGGGCGACGACGCCAATCACGTCCGCCAGTTGCTCGACCAGCTTGCCGACTCGGAAAGAGAATGGGCACGCGTCTTTGCCAATCCGCTGATGGAGAAGCGGCGCCAGGTGGATACCGGCAGCGCCACCGTGGCGGAATTACAGATCGCCTACCTGCAGGCCACGCCCACGGCGGAACAAAAGCAGCGGGAAGAGATGCCGCTCACGCAGTTGGCCGGAATCATGAAGAGTGCCAATCAGGAAGCTGAGACCTCTGACAGCAATGCGGCCGCGCTCATCACCATGGTGACCCTAGGCGGCCTCCTGGCCGTGATGGCGCTGGCAGGGACCATCGCCTGGCGCGTGGCCAAATCGATTACCAAGCCTCTCTCGCAATTGATCACCGTTGCCGGACAGATCGGCGATACCGGTGATCTGGACCAGAAGGTTGACATCGCGGGCGAGGATGAAGTGGCTCAACTCGCGCGGACCTTCAACAATATGGTGCTGTACCTGCGCGAGATGGCCGGAATTTCCGAGGCCATCGCCGGCGGCGATCTTTCTGTTGAAATCAATCCTCGTTCCACGCGCGACACCCTGGGCAAAGCCTTCCGCGAGATGACGCTCGGCCTGCGCAACCTGGTCAAGAACGTGCGTGATAGCGCCGCCCAGGTAGCCAGCGGCTCGAACCAGGTGGCTTCGGCTTCGGACGAATCAGCCAAAATCAGCGTGCAGGCTGCTTCCGCCATTGATGAAGTCACCAGCACCATGCATGAGATGAGCATCAACGTGCAGAACATGGTCAAGAGCACGCAGATGCAGGCCTCCAACGTGAGCGAGACTTCCGCCTCCATCGATGAAATGGTGGCTTCCATCCAGCGCGTGGCCGATACCGCCAAGGTGCTGCTGGATATTTCACAGCGTTCGCGCGATGAAGTTCACAACGGCATCAACACCATGGAGAAAGCCACGGACGGACTTAGCCGCATCAACGCTTCCATCGGCTCGTCGGCTGAAATCATTGCCGCCCTGGGGCAGCGCGCGGACGATATCGGAAAGATCATTGAGGTGATCGACGATCTGGCCGAACAAACCAACCTGCTTGCCTTGAACGCCGCCATTGAAGCGGCCCGCGCCGGAGAGCATGGCCTGGGCTTTGCCGTGGTCGCTGACGAAGTCCGCAAACTGGCGGAAAAGTCAGCTCAGTCCACGCGCGAAATTTCCGAACTTATCCAGAGCATCCAGAAGGAAGCCCGCAAGGCCGTGGACAACATGGAAAAGTCCACCAGTATCGTGAATGAAGGCATCTCGCTGGGCGGCGACCTGAGCGGCGCGCTGAAGAAAATTTCCAGCGTGGTTTCTGAAGTCTACAAATTCGCGCAGGAAATTGGCGCGGCTACCAATGAGCAGTCGCATGGATCGTCGCAGATCGCCAAGGCCACTACGCGGCTGAACGAGATCACGCACGAAATCAATTCGTCGGTGGAAGAGCAGGCGTCAGGAGCGCAGGCTGTGGTCCGCGCCATGGAAAAGATGCGCGAGCTGGTGCAGCGCTCCTCTTCCGGCTCAACCGAACTGGCGGCTTCAGCCGAGCAGATGTCCAAGATGTCTCGCTCCATGCTGGAAGCCATGGACCGCTTTGTCCTGGAAAACATGGTGCCGCGCGAACCCGCCAATGGCGCGCGCCGGCCCGATGATCGCGCACGCACGGCGCCCGCGGCGCAGTTCGCCACCGCCGGGGCCCAGTACAACTAACGCGGAAGGAGATTCGATGTCCAAAGAACTGCACATTGTCGGCTTCCGCGTAGGACGAGAGGTTTTCGGCGTGCCTATCGCGCTGGTGCACGAAATTGTGCGCGTGCCGGAGATCACCTCAGTCCCGGATTCGCCCGGCTGCGTCCAGGGCGTGATCAATTTGCGCGGCAAGATCGTCTCGGTGGTCGATTTGCGGCGGCGCTTCGGAGAGAAAGAGATCAAGCCCACCAAGAAGAACCGCATCCTGGTAACGGAAGTCGCGGGCAAGCTGGTGGGATTGATCGTGGACAGCGCTTCGGAAGTCCTGAAGATCCCGGAAAGCGATGTTGAGCTGCCGCCGGTGTTCGATGCCGGCGAAACCAACTACGTAACCGGAGTCGGCAAGCTCGACGGGCGGCTGATCATTCTGATTGACCTCAACAAGATCCTGCAGAAAGGCGAACTGCGGCGGCTGGGTGAACTTGCGGAAACCCAGGCGCTGGCTGCCTCTGTTTGATTCCAGCGGCAACAGTATAGCGGAGACCGATGGCCACTACGACCGTTCCAATCCAAATCAGTGAATCCGAATACAAGCTGCTGCAGACCCTGGTTTACCAGGAATGCGGCATGTATTTCGATGAACGGCGGGCGCACTTCCTGCAAGACCGCCTGCAACGCCGCCTGAAAATCTGCGGGCTGGATACGTTTTATGCGTACTATCGCCTGCTCACCAGCTATCAGGGCAAGGCCGAGTTGAGCGCGCTGGTGGAAAACCTGACCGTCAATGAAACCAGCTTCTTCCGCAACAAACCACAGCTGGAGCTGTTTCAAAAAACTATCCTTGAAGAACTTCTCCGCCGCAAGCAGGACCGCCGCGACTGGAGCCTGCGCATGTGGTCCGCCGGCTGCTCCACCGGGCAGGAGCCGTACACGCTCGCCATGCAGGTGTGCGATGCCCTGGCCTATTACTACCTGCGCAATCCTCTCCCTTTTGAGATGCCCAGCCCCAAACCGCTGATCCCGCCGCCATGGAAGGTGGAGATCCTGGCCTCAGACATCAACTACTCCGTGCTCCGGGCGGCCCAGGAAGGACACTATCCTGAGAACCAGATGGAATCAGTGGATTACGCATACCGGCTGCGCTATTTCGATAAAGTAGGCGAACGCTACGCCGTCAAGCGGGGACTCAAAGACCTGGTCCACTTTGACTTCCACAATCTGAAAACTGAATTCCTGCCCCAGCGCAATGACGTGATCTTCTGCCGTAACGTGATGATCTATTTCGATGAAGCGGAACAGAAGCGTTTGGTGGAAAAACTGTATCGCTGCCTGAATGCCGAAGGCTATTTGTTCATTGGCCACGCGGAAAGCCTTTTCGGCCTGTCCGATAAATTCAAGATGGTCCATCTCAACAATGGGACCGCCTACCAGCGTATTGAGGTGACGGGGTGAACTTCTTCTCCGACGATCACGCGGCCGAGCTTCGCGAACTCTTCTTTGAGAGCGCAACAGAACTGTTGCAGACCCTGAATGAAGAGGGCCTGGAGCTGGAAAAGCGCCCCCAGGATGAAGAGGTGCTTCGCCAGGTGCGCCGCACGGTGCACACGCTCAAAGGCGATTCCGCTGCTTGCGGCTATTCCGAGTTGAGCGAACTGGCCCACGCGCTGGAAGAAGTCCTGCGGCCGGAGGTCGCAGCCAACAGCCAGCACGCTCTCGCCGAAGTTGTGCTGATCGCCGCAGACACCTTCAGTTCCATGCTCTCGGCCTATCGCGGCAATCTCCAGCCGCCTGCGGGAGAAGAACTCCGGCACCAGATCATCTCGCTGACGCGCAAACCCTCGGGGAATGTCCCCTACAAATTACAGGCGCGCTTCGTCTGGAGCGAATATGAGCAGATGGCGGTGGCCGATGCGCTAGGCCGGGGCGAGACGGTTTATAACGTAGCTTTTTCGATCGCGCCGCAATGCCCCATGCGCGGCGCTGCGATGCAGTTGATCCGCAACGTGCTTCAGGATTGCGGACGCCTGCTGGCCATTGCGCCTGACCAGAGCACCCTGAGCGACGACCTGGATGTGGTGGAAGCAGCGATTGCCAGCGAGCACGCGATCCCCTGGATCGAGAAAAAGGGCCGCATCCCGTCCGTTGTCGCTGATCTCCTGGTGCAGCGCGCGAGCCTGACGCAGGAACAAGGGGATGATGTGCTGGACATCGTGAAACATCTGACCGCGCCGGCAGAAGATGAGATTGAGGTCGCGATCAGGGCGGCTGAAGTTCCCAGGCCGGTGCCCGCCCCGGCACCCGCCAAGCCTGTTGCGACTTCTGCTTCGCCGGAACCCGCGACGGCAGCGGCGGAGACGCAGTCCACCAGCTTTGCCAAAATGCCGGAGACGCTCCTGCGCGTAGATGCCGAAAGGATCGATTCCGTCCTGAATCTGGTCGGAGAGCTGATTATCGCCAAGAGCATGCTGCATCAGGCCATCAACGAATTTGACCGCGTTCATCCCAAGGACCCGCTGAAGATGCGGTTTTCTGACGCCATGGCGTTTCAAGCCCGCATCATGAACGATCTGCAAAAGTCGGTGATGAAGATTCGCATGGTCCCCGTCGAGCATCTCTTCCGGCGTTTCCCGCGCGTCGTTCGCGACGTGGCCAAGTCCTGCGGCAAAGAGGTCAACCTGGTGGTGACCGGACACGATACCGATCTGGACAAGAGCATTCTGGACATGCTGGCCGAGCCGCTGGCGCATCTGGTGCGTAACGCGGTGGACCACGGCATTGAATCGCCGGCGGAACGGATCAATCAGGGCAAGGCGGCCCACGGCACCGTGCAACTTGACGCCTATCACCAGGGCAACCAGATTGTGATTGAAGTTGGCGACGATGGCCGCGGCATCGATCGGGACAAGCTCATGGCCAAGGCCGTAGAGCGCGGACTGCTCAAAGCCGGTGACGACGCAACCATGAGCGAAGCGGCCATCCACAATCTAGTTTTCCATCCCGGACTGAGCACCGCCGAAGAGGTCACCTCCATTTCCGGCCGGGGCGTCGGCATGGATGTGGTCAACACGGTCCTGCAAAAACTGAAAGGCTCAGTCAGTATCAAGTCGACCCCGGGAAAAGGCACCACGTTCTTTATGAAAGTGCCGCTGACCCTGGCCATCATCAAAGCGCTGCTGTTCCGCGTGGGCGACCGGCTCTATGCCGTTCCTCTGGCTTCGGTGGTGGAGATCACGCGCACTAATCCAAAAGCGCTGCATCGCGTTGACGGCCATGACGTAATGCAATTGCGCGACGAGGTGCTCACGCTTCTGCACCTTCATCAGCTGGCCAGGCAGCAGGAAGAAACCAAAAAGATGTTTGTCGTGGTGATTTCCACCGGCGAACGCAAGTTCGGCCTGGTGGTGGATCAACTGGTGGGAGAAGAAGAGCTGGTCATCAAGGCAATGGACGATCATCTGGTGGCCACGGACCTGGTCAGTGGCGCGTCCATTCTGGGCGACGGCACGGTAGTCCTGATCCTGAATCTCTCCAGCGTAGTTGCAAAGCTCGGCAGGTTACAGATGGTGGGGGCCACAGCATGAGTCAAAAGTTGCGCGTCCTGGTGGTGGATGACTCCGCGTTAATGCGGAAGCTCATTCCACAGATCCTTGCCCGGGACAATGAAATTGAAGTTGTAGGAACGGCCATGGATGGCGCGTTCGGTTTGAAAAAAATCGAGGACCTGAGGCCTGACGTGGTCACGCTCGATCTGGAAATGCCGCGCATGGACGGGATCGAAACGCTGCGCCACATCACTCGCCGGTTCCGCATACCGGTGATCGTGGTGAGTGCTCTTACGACGGATGGCGCCAGCGCGACCTTCAAGGCCCTGGCGTTGGGAGCGTTTGATTTTGTCGCCAAGCCGCGCGACGCTGCGTCCGCTCACATGGACGAAATCGCGATGGATTTGATACGCAAGATCAAGGTCGCCGCCAGGAGCAAGGTGCGCGCCGCCTCCGTACCCATCCTGCCGGACCGGCCCAGGCCCAACAAGCAGGGACTGCGCCCGCGCCGTGAACCCACGAAGATTATCGCCATCGGCATCTCCACCGGCGGCCCCAACGCGCTCCAGTATCTGCTGGCGCAACTGCCTGGGGACTTCCCTGCCAGCATCGTTGTGGTACAGCATATGCCGCAGGGATTCACTGAGATGTTTTCGCGCCGCCTGGATGAGTGCTGTGCCATCGACGTCAAAGAGGCGCAATCGGGAGACCTGTTGATTGCGGGACGAGCTTTGATCTGTCCCGGCGACCGCCACATCAAGGTACGGCGGATGCCGTTGGGAAACACTGTCGTGCTGTCCGATGAAGACCGCATGAACGGCCACCGCCCGTCAGTGGACGTATTATTTCGGTCAGTGGCAGTGGAGTTCGGCAGCCGCGCGATCGGCGTTTTGATGACCGGCATGGGAGATGACGGCGCCGCCGGACTGGGGCAGATGAAAGATGCGGGCGCGCTGACCATCGCGCAGAGTGAGGATTCGTGCACCGTTTTCGGCATGCCGAAGGCGGCGATTGAACGTGGAAATGCCATGCGTGTTGTTCCGCTGGATATGATGGCGAACACGCTGGCCATACAATGCAATCCGGAAAAGATTGCCCGAGCGGTACAAGTTTAACTGGAGTTGCAAGGAGAAAACGCATATGGAAACGCTACCTACGTTGTTGCGCAAGGACCGCCTGCCAATCCGGTATCTGGTGGTGGATGACTCGGTGTTCGCCCGCAAGAACGTGGCGAAAATGGTGGAGGCCTTCGGCGGCCAGGTGGTTGGCGAGGCCGGCGACGGCTGCACTGCCATCACCGAATATGACCGCACCATGCCCGACATGGTTTTAATGGACATCACCATGCCGCAAATGGAGGGCATTGAAGCCGCGGAGCGCATCGTCCGCTCGCATCCCGACGCGCGCATCGTCATGGTTTCATCGGTCGGCTATCAGGAAAACATTGTGGCTGCGCTGCAAAAGGGCGCGCGCCATTTTGTTCAGAAACCGGTGAAATCGGAAATTCTTTATGAAGTAATCAAGTACGTCATGGGCGATGACGCGGCCGTGGCCACGCCTGCCGCCCAGGAAAGCTAAAACCGATGAAAATCGAGCTGATTCAGCCCTTCATCAACGCCGCGGACGCGGTGCTGGCGGAAACGCTGCAAAGTCCCACGCGCGTTGGCGATCTCACCATGGAAGAGGAAGCCTATCGCCGTAAGGGTGTGGCGTCCATGGTGACGATCAAGGGCGACATCGAAGGCCGCGTGATCTTTGATATCGACACGCCGACGGCGGCCAAGGTCGCCTCTTATCTGACCGGATCGCCGGTTCCTGAAAGCGACGAAGTGGCGCGTGAAACCGTCTGCGAGCTGGCCAATATGGTGATAGGAAGCGCCGTCACTTCGCTGAACGACCAGGGGTTCAAGTTCAAGATTTATCCGCCCGTAGTGCATGTGGACGAGATCGGCGAAAAGACCAGCGAAGACCAGGAATCACTGGTGATGTGCTTTGATACCGACAGCGGCAACGTTTTCATGAACATTGCCATGCGCTATAACCGCAAGCGCAGGACTGACAGCCGTCCTGGCTAGGTTCTCCAGAAAACTTCTCGAATATCAAAGGCGGCCACCCGGCCGCCTTTATTTTTGTCGATTACGGGAAGGTCAGCACGACAAACGGCTGTTGCAGAGGACAGGGCAAAACCACTTCATCGTTGAAATTCGGGTCAATGGCTGCCACGCAGTTTGGGTCCTGCTGCGGAATGTGAAATGTCGGCAATGGGCGGCTGACGATACCCGCGTTGACCGGGGTCGCCAGCACGGCATTCGTGCTGGTTTTGATGATAGAGATCGAAGGCGTCAGAAACGTCCTGTCCGGCTGGACCGGGCCCGCAACACAGTTATTGTCAGTGCAGTTGGGCACATGGACGTCGTCGCGCACTGTGGTCACGTCATTGGCGCTGACTACATAAACACGGGAAGAGTCCGATGAAGCGGCTATTGCAACCGCGCCCGGCCCCACCGCTATCGTTCCTGTCTCCTGAAGGGCCAGGGTGTCTATCACACTCACCTGGTTGCCGGTGCAGGTAGCCAGCACGGGAATAAGAGTGGTGTGGTTGATAGGACTGCCCGCCGTGCTTGGACAATTACCCAATGCTGCGTAAGCGCGTGTCCCGTTAGCCAGCGCCGTGATCGAAGTGGGGTTTCCTGAAACCGTTATGTCCTTCAACTTTACCGGCAGGTTGCTCCCATTGATGTTGTTGGCATTGATCACGCTGATCGACGGAGAGCCGGTATTGCTTACATAAACGCGCTTCAGAGTAGGCTCATAAAAGGCGAAGTTCGGCAATGATCCCACCGTGATGGTGGCAATCACGGAATCGAATGTCGTGTCGATGACGCTGACCGACCCTGAGCCCTGGTTCACCACAAAAACGAAAAGCCCGTCAGAGCTCATCACCGCCCACACTGGCTGCGAGCCGACCGCGAGGTCCTTGATAATCGTGTTATCGACCGTCGAAATCTCGGTTACGTTGTTGCTGCCCTGGTTTACAACAAAAATCTTGCTGTTGGTGGCATTGCCGGCAATCATCACAGGCTTGGAATCGCCGGCTGGAAGGTTAATGCTGGCGGAAACAGCCAGCACTCCGTTTCCAATCACGCTCACATTGTTGCTTCCGCTGTTAGCTAAATAGATGTTCGCGGTGCTGCTGGTCCCGCCCGCCACGGGCGTAACTACTGCATTCGGGCCTGTATTTGGCAGGGTGACCGTGGTCACCGGGGCTCCCAACGGGGAAAGCGCTGAGTAAACTGAGACCGTCGGCGGGTTGGCGGCCAGGTTCGACGGATCACCTTTATTGATAACAAAAACGCGACCTGCACTGATTCCCATAAAAACGGGGTTCAGGCCAAGAGGCACGATCCCGGCAGCAGAATCTCCGGAAACATCAATATGCATATTGCTGCCGCTGGTGACATTGGGAGTTGGGACTACTAAGGCAGCAGGATTTGTGGAAAGCGTGATCGCGTTCGCCAGGGCTCCGGGGTCGCCTGTGGGCGCCGGAACCGGACTAATGAACTGCCTTAAAGTGTCGTTGCAGCCCACGGCCAGCAGCACCACAGCGACTGAACCCGCAATCAGCAACAATGTCTTGGAACGTGACCTCATCAAAACTCCGCCGGTACTACCGGTTGAACGTCAAAAATATCAATTATTGCGAAGGATTTTATTGTAACAGCAGGGGCCGTCCCCAATCTTCCACCGGCGTTCCCCTAACATGCTTAAAACACAGGAAGAACTAAGGAAGACGAGCCATCTTCAAGGATGAAGAGGTGCCTTCAGGGGAGCGACTTTTTGCGACGCATCAAGCAGCGCGTTTTGGCGGCTTTTTACGTCCTGCCACCGATTTGGCCTTGCCGCGGACCTCAATTTCCGATGCCTTTTGCGCGGCCTCAACCCGCTGTGGCCCCTTCTTCTTGCCTTCCATCTGCGCCAGGCTCTGCTTCAATGCGGCCATCAGATCTAC
>DASTPO010000083.1:0-9923 GCA_035762225.1 Candidatus Angelobacter sp. | reverse complement strand
TACGACAATCGTGTCTGCGCCCAGCACGTAGCTCCGTGGATAGAGCGGTTGCACAGCCTGCGCCTTCTCTCTGGCCAGCCTGCGCGCGTAATCTTGTGGCGGCTCGTCCGGACGCTGATCTTCGTTTACGTTTGCGGGATGAACGTGGAATGGGATTGCCGCCTCGCGCAGCAGCTCCTGCCGCCGCGGCGAGGATGAAGCTAAAATCAGGACTGGATTGTTGGTTGCAAGCATCCTCAGGATATATGCCGCTCTTCTCAAGATACGTGAACAGCCGCACTGCAAGCAAAACCTCCGTGCAGATTTCCGGCGCGAACCTTGCCGGCGATAGCTGCAGCTTTCGCGTCTGGGCGCCGGCGGCAACGTCAGTCACCCTGCGTCTGAATGGCGAACATGGCAGTGCCGACCACGCCATGGCCGCCGCGGACGATCATTACTTCACTCTCGAGCTATTTGCGCGCGCGGGCGATACCTACTTCTACATCGTCGATCAAAACAAGCCTGTTCCGGACCCAGTTTCGCGGTTGCTGCCGCAGGGCGTACATGGCCCCACCGAGATCGTCGATCCTGACAATTTTGTCTGGACCGACGCTGGCTGGAGCGGCCTGCCGCTGCGCGATTACGTAATTTACGAGCTGCATATCGGCACTTTCACTCCCGAAGGCACATTTGACGCTGCGATTTCCCGCCTGCCGTATCTGAAGAAGCTCGGAATCACCGTCATCGAAGTCATGCCCGTGGCTGCTTTTCCCGGCCAACACAACTGGGGTTATGACGGTGTTTCGCTTTACGCAGTGCAGGCGAATTACGGCGGGCCTGAAGGCCTCAAGCGGTTGGTGAATGCCGCCCACAAGCTTGGCCTTGCAGTGATGCTTGACGTGGTCTACAACCATCTTGGCAATGAAGGCAATTATCTGCGTTTTTTCGGCCCTTATTTCACTGGCAAGCACAAGACACCGTGGGGAGAAGCCATCAATTTCGATCAGCCGGGCTGTGCCGGCGTCCGCCGTTATTTTGTGGAGAATGCGCTTTTCTGGGTCCGCGAGTATCACATCGACGGACTGCGGTTGGATGCGGTGCAGACGATTCAGGATGATTCTGTGCCGCACATTCTGGCTGAGATAAAACAGAACGTCGCTGCTTTGGCGGATGAACTTGGCCGAACGGTGTGTGTGATCGCCGAGACTGATGAAAACGACGAGAAAGTCGTGCGTCCAGCCGCGGAAGGCGGCTTTGGCCTGGATGGAGTTTGGAGCGACGATTTCCATCATGCCATCCACGCTTTCTTCACCGGCGAGCGCAAAGGTTATTACCAGGATTTTGGCCGCCCGGAGCAGATTGTCCGCGCCTTGCAGCACGGGTTTGTCTTTCAGGGCGAGCCATTCCGGTTCTGGGCTGGACGCCCCCGCGGCACCAGCAGCGCACGCATGCCTGCCGAGTCACACGTGATCTGCATACAGAACCATGATCAGGTGGGAAACCGCGCCCGCGGTGAGCGGCTTACCGCATTGATTCCGTGCGGCGCCCGCATGCTGGCCGCGGCCCTGCTTCTTCTGGCGCCGCAGACGCCCCTGCTGTTTATGGGCCAGGAGTATGACGAACCCAATCCCTTCCTGTTCTTTACTGACTACAATGATCCAGCGTTGCAGAAGGCCGTCACGGAGGGCCGTCGTCAGGAATTCAAGGACTTTGATTTCGCCCATGACTCCGTTCCCGACCCGCAGGACCCGGAAACGTTTTCCCGCTCCAGGCTCAACTGGCAGCGCGCGCAGGGTGAGAATTCCATGCTGAGCTGGTATGCCTCGCTGCTCTGCTTGAGAAAAAAGTATGTCACCGGCTCGGAGCGCACGTGCAAAGCAGAGTTCAAGGATGGAATTATATGCATGCACGTTCCGGCCGAAGAACCAACGCTGAAGCTCTTCGCACGCGTGCAAGGTTCAGCTCTGCTGCCGAGCCTCGGCGCCGGATGGCAGAGAGCGCTGGCCGAAGAGGAAGATGGGTTCGCCGTGAGTGTTTGGGTGGAAGCGCCTGACGTCAGGTAGCTTCCTGCTTCCGCGATGGCGAGCCAGGCGTAATCAACCTCAACTGTCGCACCGCCTGAAGAAGCTACCGGATCCCCACCTGGCCTTTCGCCGAATCAATCAGCTTCTTTGAATCCCAGCCAACACCATCCTTGAATACCAGCTCCACATTTTCGATATCAGAAATTTTCGCGGATGGATCGCCCTTTACCAGCATGATGTCTGCCTGCTTGCCTGCGGCCAGCGAGCCAATGTGATCGGCTTCGCCCAGAAACTCCGCGCCATTCAAAGTCTGGATCTTGATTGCTTCCACCGGAGTGAAGCCTGCTTCCACCAGCAGCTCAACCTCGCGCACATCGCCGAAACCAGCGATCACTCCGCCGATGCCGGTTGGATCAAGGCCTGCCAGCAGCGTGCCGCCGGCCTTGACGTAAGCCCGCTCAAATTCCATCTCCTTCTGGAACATCGCAGGCCATGGGCTCTGCTGGTTCTGCGCAATACGCGCCCGGTTTGCCTGATAGGCTTTGCGGGCGTCATCGCTCAACAGGTCCAGCACTTTTTGCGGCACGTCAGGCCGGGAAGAAACAAACTGCTCGAACACCGGCAACGTGGAGGTCAGCGCAACGTGTTTTTCCACCATCTTTTTGATGGTGGTCTGGATGGGTTCGCCCGCAATGTCCAGCTTCACCGCGGCAGCAACCGCCTGGTTTGGATTCGGACAAACGTCGGGCTTCTTGTCGGGATGAAATTCCGTGTCCACGGTGAGCCCGTGTTCCAGATCGTCGATGCCCAGATCAGCCGCCTCGCGGAACCCGATGGAACAAAGATGCCCTGTAACCTTGATGCCATGCTTGTGCGCCGTATCAATCACGGCTTTCAACTCAGCCCGCGTGATGAAGTTGTACACCTTGAATGAACGCGCGCCCTCTGCCACCCAGTAATCCACCGTCCTGGTTGCGTCGTCAGGGCCGGTGAGCTGGTGTACTTGTAATAGAGGAATACCTTCACCTTCCATGTATGGCCCGGTGGCGTTGATCTTGGGACCGGGATTCTTCCCTGCGTCAATCGCCCTCTTGATCTCCAGGTCGGTGTATGGCTCCATGCTGCCGGTGGTGCGGATGGAGGTGACACCCATCGCCAGATACAGCCGCGGGAAGCTGAAGACCATATCGTGGTAGAGCCCGCCGCCCGAGGGATAGAAAAGATGATCATGCATGCCGACCAATCCCGGCAGCGCCGAGTATCCAGTCATGTCCATGCGGTTTGCATCCGCCGGCACCGTCACCACGCCTGCGTTTCCTAGTGCCGCGATCTTCCCGCCGGAGATGACGATCGTCTGGTCGTTTCTTGCGGCTGCTCCGGTTCCGTCAATCAATCGCACATGCTCCAGCGCGATCACGGGAGATTGCACGCGAATGAAGTCTTTTGTGGTGGGAGCTGCTTGTGGCTGGCTGAAAGACAGCGTGGCGCAGATGAGAGCGGGCAAAACGAACGCAATTCGTCGCATGGTTCACCTTTCGTGAAACCTCGAAGCATACGTGGACAATTGCGTATGCGCAACCGCCATCCGGGAGATGTGCGCTTGAGGTGATAAAATAGAGGTTTAGCCCATCCCTCATGGACCGCGCATACATCCGAAATTTTGCCATCATCGCGCACATCGATCACGGCAAATCCACGCTCTCTGACCGGCTCCTGGAGCTGACGGGAGCGCTTGCCATGCGCGAGATGCAGGCGCAGGTCCTGGATGCCATGGACCTGGAGCGCGAGCGCGGCATCACCATCAAAGCCCACGCCGTGCGGATGAAGTACACGTCAAAGGATGGCGTGGACTATCAGCTCAACCTGATTGACACGCCCGGACATGTGGATTTTTCGTATGAAGTGTCTCGTGCGCTGGCCTCGTGCGAAGGCGCGCTGCTGGTGGTGGACGCATCCCAGGGCGTGGAAGCGCAAACGCTGGCCAACGCCTACCTGGCCATCAATCATGGCCTGGAGATCATTCCTGTCATCAACAAGATCGATCTGCCCAGCGCCGATGTTGAACGCGCCAAGGAGATGATCGAACAGACCGTGGGCCTCGATACCAAAGGCGCCGTGCTGGTGAGCGCCAAGAGCGGCCTTGGTGTGCCTGAACTGCTGGAGGCCATCGTAAAGCGCCTGCCTCCGCCCAAGGGAGATCCCGCCAACCCGCTACAGGCGCTGATCTTCGATTCCTGGTTTGATCCTTATCGCGGCGTCATCGTGCTGGTGAGAGTGTTTCAAGGCACGCTGCGCAAAGGCATGAAAGTCCGCCTGTGGTGGAACGGCAAAACCCTGGATGTGGAAACCCTTGGCGTGCTCACGCCCAAGCCGGTGGAGATTGACGAACTGGTGGCCGGCGAAGTGGGCTTCATGATCGCCAACAACAAAACGGTTTCTGACACCAAGATCGGCGACACCATCACCGATGATTCGCGTCCGGCCATCGAGCCGCTGCCTGGCTTTGAAGACATCAAGCCCATGGTCTTCGCCGGGTTGTACACCGTGGACGCGCACGAACACACTGCTCTGCGCGATGCCCTGGAGAAGCTTCGCCTCAACGATTCGTCGTTCTTCTTCGAGCCTGAAAGCTCAGCGGCGCTGGGCTTTGGCTTTCGCTGCGGATTCCTCGGCCTGTTGCACATGGAGATCATCCAAGAGCGCCTGGAGCGCGAGTTCGGACTGGAACTGATTACTACCGCCCCGGGAGTGCGTTATCAGATCACCAAAACCGATGGCGAGAAAATTGACGTGGACAATCCTTCCCGCTGGCCCAATCAGAGCGAGATAGGGAAGATTGAAGAACCGGTGATTGTGGCCACGATTCTCACGAATGAAGAGTACGTGGGCGGCATTCTCAAGCTGGTGGAAGAAAAGCGCGGCAAGCAGAAGGGATTTGAGTACGTCAGCGCCAGCCGTGTGATGTTGACCTATGAATTGCCGTTGAATGAGATCGTGCTCGACTTTTATGACAAGCTGAAAACCATCTCCCGCGGCTACGCCTCGCTCGACTACCATCTCTCGGCATACTGGGAGTCGCCGATGGTGAAGCTCGACATTCTGGTTGCGGGCGAGCCGGTGGATGCTCTCTCCATCATCGTCCATCGCGACTTTGCTTATGATCGCGGGCGCGCGCTGGTCTCAAAGATGCGCGAATTGATTCCCCGGCAGATGTTTGAGGTCGCCATTCAGGCGTCCATCGGCGCGAAGATCATTGCCCGTGAAACCGTGGCCGCCATCCGCAAAAACGTTCTGGCCAAGTGCTATGGCGGCGATATCAGCCGCAAGCGCAAGCTCCTGGAGAAACAAAAAGAAGGCAAGAAACGCATGAAACGCATCGGAAAAGTCGATATTCCCCAGGAAGCTTTCCTCGCCGTTTTGAAGGTCGGCGACCACGCCTGATGCCGTCACATCCGGAAAAGATGCAGATCACAACTGTGCAAATCGTCTGATGCAGCAACTCTGGCTGCTCACTTTTTGTGCACTGCTGTCCGCCAGAGAGCGGATGTCTGTAACCTATTGAAAATAAATGATCTACAAAATGCAGCGATAGTGATGCAAACGGGATAAGTCATTGAAAAACATCGCTCCGGGCGCAACGTCAATCGTAGATATGCACAGAATTTTCCACAATCAGAAGGTGCGCCCGATTCGAGGCCGTCAACGCATTTCTTTCCTGAAGTTTACGGTGATAAATGTCTCCACCTCCACCGCCTGCCCGTTCAGATAATATGGCCGGTATCTCCACTGGCTTACCGCATCTTCCGCGGCGTGTACCAGGAAGGGATGTCCACTGATCACATTCAGGCTCATGATCTTGCCGTCGCGGCCGATGATGGCATGCAGCCTCACCTCGCCCTGTATGCCCGAAGTTACTGCGATCCGGGGATAAACCGGTTCCACACGATTAACAAGCTGCGCTTCACAGTTCACTGAGACTACGCGTGTGGTTTCGCCTCTCACCGATGGGCCTCTGGTATTGGCGGGGCCGGTTAAATTGTCGAGCGCGTGATCGTTTCCGATGAAAGCATTGTTGGGCGGGACTTCATTTACGTCTGTTGTAACCGGCAGGCTCCCAATGTGGATCGCATTTTGATTATCGCTGACCGTGACAATCTGCCGCGACGCCGGTGCCGCGGTGCCTGAGTGATTGAAGGGCTCCGGCGCAACACGCTCAACGGGGTGAAATCGCTGTAAAGGGACCGGTGCGGAAACTCGCGCGGACAGCGGAATCACACCGGTTGAAAGCAGCGGGATAATCACGGCAATCCCGGCCAGAATCGTTTCCAAAGTGAATGCAGTGGCCATGGGCCAGCGCTTGTTCTTACGCGACGCCGGCGAAGATTCAATCAATGTTTCTCCGAACATCTCTTCCACCTCCGATGAAGGATTTGACACCGGCGGCGCGCGGAGAAGTTCGTGAAAAGCGAAACAATGACGCGAAATAAAAAGGCCGCCTCAACAGGCGGCCGGTTGAAATTCCAGGAACTATTACGGCTTCTTTGGTGTCGCGGCAGGTGCGGCAGGCTTGGCTGCCGGCGCGGCGGGCCGGGTTGCACCGGCACCCGCTGGCTTCGCCGCGGGAGCGGAACCGCTCACAGGATTCTCAAGATTGTAAGCATCCACCAGTTCTTTGGTGATCACCGTGCCTTGCGTGGCCCAGAGCACCGGAGAGGTCTGCGGATTGGAGACATCAAGCACGATCGAGTAGCCGTTGTTCTTGGCGTACTTTTCCAGCACCTTGAGCATTTTTCCGCCAATGCGGTTCACCACTTCCTGTTCCGCCTGCTGGAATTCGGCCTGCGCGTCTTCATAGTTGCGCTGCAGCGTTTTTTGCTTGTCGGCTATTGTCTTGGTGCGCGTCGCCCTCTCGTCTTCGTTCAGCTTGTCGCCTTGCGCCTGAAGCTGCTTCTTCATGTTCTCCACGTCGTCGTTCAGCGTTTTCAGCTCCGCCTGCTTGGGGCTGAACTTCTGCTGCAACGCGTCAAACTCCTTCTTGCCTTCTTCGGTGGCCACAATGGCGTCCTGAATGTGAACAACGCCAATCTTGGTTGCCACCGGCCCTGCATTGGCGGCGCTGGTTGCGGGTGCAGCCGCAGCCTGCCCGAGCATCGCCGTTGACAGCGCGGCGCCCATGGCAAAACTGAGGGCGATGATATGGGTTCGAGAAGTGCTCATTGGTTTACGTGCTCCTTGAAGTCGTGGGCGTGGGCTGCTTACGCGATGGTCACCACGCCTGGTCTCTACGGTTTCTTTGGCGTTGCTGCTCCTGCGGGCCGGGGCGCCGCCGGACGGTTCGCTGCGGCCGGCTTCGGGGACGGCGCCACCGGCGATTCCGTGTTGTACGCATCCACCAATTCCTTGGTGATGTTTACTCCGGGGTTGGCATACAGCACCGGCGTCTGCGGGCTGGAAACATCCATCACCATGGAATAGCCGTTGGTCTTGGCGTATTTCTCCACCACGTCGAGCATCTTCTTGCCCAGGCGGTTTACCACTTCCTGCTCTGCCTGCTGGAACTCGTTCTGCGCGTCCTCATAGGTGCGCTGCAGCGCCTTCTGCTTGTTCTCAATGGTCTTCACGCGGCTGGCGCGCTCCTCGTCGCTCAGCTTGTCGCCTTGGGCCTGAAGTTGTTTCTTCAGCCCTTCGACCTCGTCATTGAGGCCTTTCAATTCGGCCTGCTTGGGGGCGAACTTCTGTTGCAGTGCGTCGAGCTCTTTCTTGCCCTCGTTGGTATTGGCGATCGCATCCTGGATATTGACGATGCCTACCTTATTGGCGGAAGGCGCGCCTGCGGCTGCCTGGGCAAATGATTTGCCTGAGGCTCCCAGCGTCAGGGCCAGGGCGAAAATCAGGGTGTGGATTGGAAATTTCTTGAACATGAACTTATTGGACTCCTTGGTGGTTCTAACGTAACAACTCTTCGCGCTGCACGCCGATGTTGCGTGCCTAAGACAGTGAAAGCTGCGGAAGGACGGATACCCCAAATTATAGTTACGGCCTCCGGCAGCGTCAAACAAAGGCTTTCTCCTCAGAAAGTTGTGCTAATGGTGAAACGAAACGTCTTACGCGGCTCCTGCAGACGAAAATCCGGGGCCAGCGAGGAGATGGCTGACTGGAAGGTAAAGTCGCCGGCCGCACCCGGAGGAAACATGCTGCGGGTGATCGGGCTGGGAGAATGTACCGTCGTATTCAACGTCAGAGGATTGTAGGCGTAATAAACGCGGAACGGCTGTTGCACGATCGGCAGCAGCACCTGCAACTCCAGCCCTGTCGACATGCGCGGAACATAATTGGTCCCCGCCACCGGCTGCAGGTCCCCGCTGATGTTGATGGGGAAGCCGCCGGAGCACTGGAAATTCACGATCGCCGGGCAGCCGAATACCGAGCTGTTCAGCTGGGTCAGGGAGTCGCCGCTGATCTTGAGTTGCGAGGTCAGCGAGACAAAATCCATGCCGAAGTCGGCAAACGGCGCAAGCGTTACCGGTCCCACAACGTGGATGCGGTACTCCAGATTGCCGATAAACTGCGTGTCGCCGCCCGGCAGCGTGATGTTGTTGACCGGGATCGGGACCGTGACGGCGCCGCGGCGAGGGTTGCTGGGATCGATGGGAACCGCGCTGCCGTCAGGATTCGTGAGCGGGAAGTTCTGCACCGTGCTCACAAAAACGTAGGGAGAAACCGTGCGCACGTCAAAGCCGCGCAGGTCATTCTCTCCACCCATATAGAAACGCTGGTAAGGCGGTGCTTCGGTCCCGCCAAAGCCGTTGATGAAGCTGGCCTGCAGTCGAACGCCCAGGGTGTTCTGGTGGAACAACGGTTTCCACTGCGTGTAAGCAACCAGCGGCCGGTAGAACTTCACGTTTCCGCCCAGCCCGGCCACTTCACTCGAAAGGAAGAAACTCTTGCCTGAATGTGGACGGATTGGACTGTCAATCGTGCTGAAACCGAAAGATGGCGTGACTGAACTGGTAACGATCCCTTTCAGCGCGTCCGGTCCGGATATGCTGCGGAAATTCAGCGTCTGGAACAGGTTGCGCGATGCCGGACTGAAGGTATTGATAGTGGTGTTGTCCAGCGAATACGTAAGGCCGACCCGCTTGAAAGAGTGGCCCAGCAGGTAGCTCATGGAAGAAGTGAAACCTGTGCTGGACTGGTTGTAATTCAGTAACTGATTCAGAACGCTTTGCGGCAGGTTCAGGTTTTGTCCGGCCAGGATCGATGCCTGCCGCGCCTGGTTGAAATCATATCTGCGGCTGTACACCGTAAACCCAAGCGTCAGAGGCCGGTCGAACATGTAGGGCTCGGTGAAGCCGAACAGCAGGACGCGGGATAGGCTGCCCACGTTGCCCTGCAACTGGAGCGTCTCGCCCAGTCCAAGGAAGTTATTGGTTTCGTAATTGAGGCCGATAAACGAACCTTCAAGCCCGCTGACTCCGCCTGTCAGGCCGATGCTGTTCTTGCCCTTTTCCTTCACTTTTACTGTCAGGTCAACGGTGCCGTTCTTGGAATCCAGCTTGCGCTCCGTGTCGTCTTCGGCTTTGAGCGCGTCAAAATAATTCAACTGGTTCAGGCGAAGAATGCTGATGTCCCACAGGCGGCTGTTGAAGACCTGGCCTTCCTGCACCAGCAGTTCACGACGGATCACGCGGTCGCGGGTAGTCGTGTTCCCCTGGAACTCGATGCGGCGGACAAAATACGGCTTGCCCTCTTCCACTTCGATATTGAGCGTGATGAGCTTCTTCTCGTCGTCGATATCGGTTGTGGGAACGGAAGAAAAGTCGATATATCCGATTTCACCGTAGGCCTTGCGTAGATTATCCAGTCCTTTGGCGATCAGATGCTTGTCAAAAGTGTCGCCGTCTTTAATCGGGAACACTC
>DASTPO010000082.1:0-4536 GCA_035762225.1 Candidatus Angelobacter sp. | reverse complement strand
GGTAACTGGTCAGGATTCACAATGTGCGGCCGATAGAAAGTTCCGCCCATGGTGATCCCACCAATCGTGCGCGCCAACTGGATTGGGCTGACCGTGACTGCGCCCTGTCCAATGCCCACCGAGATGGTTTCACTGACAATCCATTTCTGATGAAATGTTTTCTGTTTCCATTCTTCAGAAGGAATCAGGCCGCTGACTTCATTGGGCAGATCGATCCCCGTCTTTTTCCCCAGACCCAGGGCCGTGGCCCACTTCGCCACCTTCTCAATGCCCAGCCTCTCCGCCAGCGTATAGAAAAAGACGTCACAGGATTGATAAATGCCCTTGGTCACATCCACCGGGCCATGAACACGGTGCTCGCCCTTCACCCAGCAGTTGAAATAACGGCCATAGAAGACGCCGCCGCCGGCGCAGTTCACTCGCATGTTCTGCGCTATGCCTTCCTGCAGGCCGGCCACCGACATTATGATCTTGAACACCGATCCCGGCGCAAGCTGTGCCTGGATGGCCTTGTTGAACAGCGGGTGATTCGGGTCTGAGATCAACTGGTTCCACTCTTTGGCGGAGATGCGCACGGCAAAATCATTGGGATCAAACGTTGGCCGGCTCACCATGGCCAGGATCTCGCCGTTCCGCGGATCCATGGCTACGACCGCGCCGTTCTTTCCCTCCATCGCCAGCTCCGCGGCTTTCTGGATATCCAGGTCGATGGTCAGGTTCAGCTTTTGCCCGGGAACCGCCGGGATATTCGCGTTGGGCGGGCGCCCGACTTCCTTGCCCTTGCTGTTGACCAGCACACGCCGGGAACCGTCTTTGCCCATCAACAGATTGTTGTATTGCAGTTCCACGCCGGACTGTCCGACGATGTCGCCCTTCTGGTAAAGCTCAAACCGCTCGGTGTTGAGCATGTCTTCGCTGACTTCGCCCACATACCCAATCGCGTGCGCCATGAATCCATCTTTGGGATACAGGCGGCGGTGGATCATCAGTGTTTCCAGTTCGGGGAACTCGTCGCGGTGTGCCTCAATAAACGCGCGCTCATCGGGAGTGATGTCGTCCTTGACGATGATTGGCTCGAACGAGGGCTTGTGCTCCAGCTGATAGCGCCGGATCTTGCCCAGCACTTCTTCTGCTGGCATGTGCAGTCCGTCGGCGATCTTCCTCGCGTCTGCATTCAGGTCGCGCATCTGGTCGCGCAACAGCAGCGCTGAAAAAGAAGGATAATTATCGACAATCAGCTGGCTGTTACGGTCATAGATTTTGCCGCGCGGCGCCAGCACCGGCACCTGGCGAATGCGGTTCTGTTCTGAACGCGTCGCGTACTCGTCACTCTTGCGGACTTGTAAACTCCACAGCCCGTAAGCGAGCAGTATGAAGACAGCCAGAATGATGTACTGGACTATCGAGAACTTGGTTTGCGGGATTTTTTCGTCGCGACCGATCATACCGTTACGGTCTGCCGCTGATTTTGTCAGCGCGCGGGGTACAAATTTCCTTTTTTGGGGAGCCCTATTTAGAGTACCGCATTTCCGAATGCTGCGCTGTAGGACAAAGCACTGAGACAGGTTACTGAAGGATTAATCAGTACTAGATCGGTAAGCCTTCCCTCCGTCCAGTTCCCCGGAGCGGAAAAACTCAGTTATTGGCCTTCAATTTATCCAATAACGCAAACAGGACCACCGCAGCCAGCCCATTGGAAAGCGCCGCCAGCAGAATGTGGCCCCAGTTCCATGCCTCGCTCCCGCCCACCAGCAGGAGGTCAATGGCCATGTAAATCAGTTTATGGATCAGGACGAAGGCAAAGGTCATCAGGAACCGCGAGCCGGGGTTATCCACGTCCAGCTTTACCCCGATGGAGGAACCCAGATAGCCGACAATTGTCTTGGCAATGCCGAACAATCCGATCGGATGCCCTGTCCAGGCATCCTGAAGCGTGCCGATCAAGGCGCCCGTGATCAGCCCCGGCACGGGCCGCCGGCGGGCCACGGCGAAAAAGATGGTCACCAGCAGCGGCAGATCAAGGAAATTAAGCAGTCCCAGGCGAAGGTAAACCTGAAGAAAGATCGCCAACACGGGAATGCCGATGGAAACCGGCCAACTAAACCGATGGACCTCAATCTCTTCCCGGGATGTTAGAGAAACGCTGGCGTTCATCGCGGCGGTTTCTCCGCTGTGCTGGCCGGGGTCGCTGACCCGTCCGGTGCTCCCTGCGTGGCGGGCGGGGTCGGCGTTGCGGCGGCCGGAGCTTTCGGCTTTGCCGGCGTTGCCTTGGGCTTAGGTGTTGGCGTTGGCGTCGCCGTTCCGGCCGGGGCCGACGGCTGTTTTCCGTCGGTGGACGTTGCTTTTACCGTCGGAGTCGGGCTGGAAGCAGGCTTCGGCGCTCCCGAGGCTGTCTCTTTCTTCTGCCCCTGCGGGGTCGGGACGGCGTTTTTCTTATCGGCCGTAACGCTCGGACTTGATGTAGTGGCAGCCGCTCCGGTGGCGGGCAGCTTGGGTGCGTTGGGATCGACTTTCGGGATACTGGGTAGCCGTTCCGACAGAATGTCAGCGGCCCGTAACGGCGATCCAGACGCAGTATGGAGAGGCTCTTCCGTTGTCTCCGTAATTACCAGGACCTCTTCCAGACGGCTGAGGTCGGCCGCTGGCTTGATCTTGATGTTCAGGTAAGGGTCGTTATCCCGATCCGGAATCGCGCTGGAGACAGTGCCTACGGCCATGCCCTTCGGGTAAATGCGATCGCCTCCGCTCGTGATGACGTGCTCACCGGCCTCCACCGTCTCGTCGGACATCACTTCAATGACCTGCAGCTCACCCAGGTTGTTCCCTTTCAGGATTCCCTGCACCCGGGTGGTTTCCAGAATCACTCCGGCGCCGCTATCACGGTCGTTGATAAGCATTACTTGCGAACTGAGGGGCCCTACTTCCTTGATCTTGCCCACGATCCCGTCCGGCGTGATCACAGCCATGTCCGGTTTCAGGCCGGCACGCGTACCCTTGTCGATGGTGATGACCCGCGATTGTTCGGTTCCGCTGGTAAAAATCACCTGGGCCGCCACCGTCTTGGTGATTGTCTTCTCCTTAAAGTCCAGCAACGCCTGTAGTCGCCGGGCCTGGTCTGCATCCTGCTTGAGCCGGACACGTTCCATCCGCAGACGTGAGACTTCCTCCTGCAGATCCAGGTTCTGCTTGCGCATTCCACGCAGGTCGGCATAGTTATGCCAGCCGTCGCGGAAGAAATGGCCCGTATTAACAAACACTCTGGCGATGGGAGTGAAAGCGGTCACCGTCCACACGCGGATCAGCCGGGTGCCTCCGCCGGTGCTCGCTGCCCGGGCATTTTCCGGGCGCTTGACCTGGGTGGCCAGCATCACCACTTGAATGAACAGCACCGTCATCAGCACGAGCGGATTCTTATAACGGGTGAAGAAGTTTTCCATGACGCTGCGCTAAGGAGGGCCAGAACGGGGCGGACTGGCCAGGGTCCGCCCTCGTTTGTCTACTCGATTGAAATCTTCCTTAAGAGTTTGAAGTCGCTGAGCATTTTTCCCGTTCCCAGCACCACGCTGGCCAGGGGATCGTCGGCAATGGAGACCGGCAACCCGGTTTCCTCGCGGATGCGTTTGTCAAGGTTCTTGAGCAGCGCGCCGCCGCCCGTCAGAACGATACCGCGATCGCTGATATCGGCGCTCAACTCCGGAGGCGTGCGTTCCAGCGCGACGCGAATCGCGTTCATGATGGTGCTGATGCATTCGCTCAGGGCCTCGCGGATTTCGCTGTCATCAATGGTGATGGTCTTGGGCACGCCTTCAATCAGGTTGCGGCCTTTGATCTCCATCGTCAGCGGCTTGTCCAAAGGATATGCGGAGCCAATTTCAATCTTGATGGTTTCGGCCGTGCGCTCGCCGATCAGCAGGTTGTACTTGCGCTTGATATAGGTCGTGATGGCGTCATCCATCTGGTTGCCCGCCATCCGCACCGAACGCGAATAGACGATACCCGCGAGCGAGATGACAGCAATGTCAGTCGTCCCGCCGCCGATATCGACAACAAGATTTCCACCCGGCTCCGTAATCGGCAAACCCGCGCCAATCGCGGCCACCATCGCCTGCTCGACCAGATGCACTTCGCTAGCCTTGGCCCTGTAAGCCGAGTCCATAACGGCGCGCTTTTCCACCTGCGTAATCTCGCTCGGAACCCCGATCACGATCCGCGGATGCACCATCATCTTCCGGTTGTGCGCCTTCTGGATGAAGTAGTTCAGCATCTTTTCGGTCTGCTTGAAGTCGGCGATTACGCCGTCCTTCATCGGCTTGATGGCGACGATGTTGCCCGGCGTCCGGCCCAGCATCTCCTTGGCCTCTTTGCCTACGGCTTCCACCTCGCCCGTAATCTGGTTCACCGCAATGATCGATGGCTCGTTAACGATGATGCCCTTGCCATGCGCAAAGACCAGCGTATTGGCCGTACCCAGGTCAATGGCCAGGTCAGACGAAAACAGGCTGAACAGCGAGCGCATATTGTGTATGCGCGAGTAAC
>DASTPO010000081.1:0-3382 GCA_035762225.1 Candidatus Angelobacter sp. | reverse complement strand
AGCTGGCGGAAAAGCCAGCCGCAAACTGGTGGAAGGCTTGTTCGTGCCGCTGCTCTCCGGTGCGTTGCCAAATTCGCTTTCTGATGCTGCCCACGTGGAGATTAATGGCACTCCTCTAGCCATCACTACAGATAGTTTTGTCGTTAAGCCGCTCACTTTCCCCGGCGGATCGATCGGCGAGCTTGCCGTGAACGGGACTATTAACGATCTGGCTGTCTCCGGCGCGGTGGGAAAGGCGCTGGTTACAACTTTTGTGCTGGAGGAAGGTCTGCCGACCAGCATTCTTGAAGCTGAAATTCGCGCCATGGCTGAGGCAGCGCGTCAGGCCGGCGTTTCGATTGTCGGTGGCGACACCAAGGTTGTGGAGCATGGGAAAGCCGACAAAATGTATATCAGCACCACGGGCGTCGGCCAGCTCATGCCTGGCGTGCGGGTGGATGCGGCGTCAGTGCGCGCAGGCGACAAGATCATACTTTCAGGGCCCATCGGAGATCATGGCATCACCATCCTGCTGGCGCGCGGCGACCTGGATTTTGAAGCGGATCTGCGCTCCGATACCCGCTGCGTTCTGCCGCTGGTGCAGGCGCTGGCTTCGGCCGCCGCTCCGGGAATCCGCTGGATGCGCGATCCCACGCGGGGCGGCGTGGCCACATCATTGAACGAACTGGCGCGTGACTGCGGGCTTGGAATTACCATTTTTGAAGAGCAGATCCCGGTGCGGGACCAGGTGCGCGGCGCCTGTGAGCTTTTAGGGCTTGATCCATTGCACATCGCCAATGAGGGACAGTTCCTTGCCGTGGTTGCAGCTGAATACGTCGAACTGGCGATGAACGCATTGGCTCTGGCCGATGGCGGCCACGAAGCGCGGATCATCGGTGAGGTGCGGGAGCACCCCGCCTCCGCCGTGCTGGTTACCACCCGATATGGCGGCAGCCGCATTATTGACATGCTGGTGGGCGATCCCCTGCCAAGGATCTGCTGAGAGCAAACAGGAATTCTGTGATGCTTACTTCTTCCCGGCCTTCGCTGGCGGCACAAATCGAAGAACGACTCCTGACGCGCAACCTCGTGATGGAAGAATATTTCGCGCGTGATGCCACGCGCCTGGCCACGGCATGCCGCGAGATGGCGGAACGTTTTCTGAAAGGCGGCCGGCTTCTGGCGTTCGGGCGGGGCCCTTATGCCACCGACGCGCAGCATGTTTCGGTGGAATTCGTTCATCCGGTGATCGTCGGCAAGCGCGCTCTGCCGGCCCTTGATCTCTCGCTCAGTTTCCGCCCCTGGATGGAGGCGATTCTGTTGCCGGAAGACATCGTCATGGGCTTTGGCCCCCCGGAAAACGATCATCAGGTGCTGGCTGCCCTGGCGTCGGCACAGATGCGTGGAGCGATGACCTTTGCCCTGCCTGGTGGCCACGGATCGTTTGCATTGGAGCCGCCAACCAATGATCCGTTTATCCATCAGGAGCTGATCGAGATTCTGTATCACACGCTCTGGGAAACCGTGCATGTCTTCTTCGAGCATCGAGAGCTGGGCCATGACGTTGGAGCTTCCGAGTTTCTCTATCCCTACCTGGGCCAGCAAAAGCAGGAGACCGGCGACGTGATTTCCCAGGCCGCCGAATCAATCCAGATGAAGGTGCAGGAAGATTCCCGGCTGCGGGCGAGCATGGCTCATGAAGCGGAGCAGATAGCGAAGACCTCTCAGGCGATTCATGAACGAGTGCAGCGTGGTGGCAAACTGATCATTTTTGGCAATGGCGGTTCAGCGACTGACGCAAATGACTGGGCTCTGGATTGCGTGCAGCCTCCGGATGGATATCGTGCCGTCCCCGCCGTCTCACTGGCGATGGAGCCCGCCAACATTACGGCCGTCGCCAATGATGTGGGCACAGAGGTGATTTTCCTGCGCCAGCTCATTGCCCAGGCCCGGCCTGAGGACGTAGTGATCGGAATTTCCACCAGCGGAGGGTCGAAGAATATTGTGATGGCGCTGGAGGAGGCGCGCAAACGCAACATGTTGACCGTGGCGTTGCTGGGATATGACGGCGGGGAAGTACTGCGTCGCGGCCTGGCGGACTGGCCGATCGTTATTCATTGCGATTACATCCCGCGAATCCAGGAAGTTCAAGCCTCGGTCTATCACGTGATGCGGGAAATGTTTGAGGTGATCTCTCGTGGCCAAGCTTGAGCTTTACGGCACCGCGCATTGCCCTTATACGCAGGACATGCGCGAGTGGCTGGAATGGAACCGCCGTAACTTTCAGGAGTATGACGTGGAAGCGGATCCTGAAGCGCGACGCCGCATGCGCGAACTGGACAGCAGCCTGCGCAAGGTCCCGGTGCTGGTGGAAGACGGCAAGGTGGTTCAGATCGGCTGGCAGGGTCACGGATGTCCGGTGGAATGATGCCGGCTGCCTGCTCCATTCGCGTGCGCGGGGTTGTGCAGGGGGTGGGTTTTCGCCCGTTCGTGTACCGCCTGGCGCAAGCCAACACACTGGCTGGTTGGGTGCTGAATGGCGAGCAGGGCGTTGAAATCCATCTTGAGGGCAGTGAGGACCGCCTGAACGATTTCATTCGTGATCTCAAGAGCAGCCCGCCACAGGCTGCGCAGATAGCAGAGATAGAAATCGCACAAGCCCTTCCCGAAGGACTGGACAACTTTACAATCCGCGAAAGTGTCCGCCTCGACCGCCCGACTGTGCGCATTTCGCCTGACCTGCCTGTGTGTGACGCATGTCTGGCAGAGCTGTTTGACGCTGAAGATCCGCGCTATCTTTATCCTTACATTAATTGCACCAATTGTGGCCCGCGCTATACCGTCGTGCTCTCTTTGCCGTACGACCGCCCCAACACCACCATGAAAGCGTGGCCTCTCGATCCGTATTGCGGCCACGAATACCACGATCCCGCGAACAGGCGTTTTCACGCACAGCCGGTGGCGTGCCCCGCTTGTGGTCCTGAATTCTATCTGCGCCAGGGAACAGCGGAGGCAGCGAGAGGCAATCCTGCAATTGTTGCGGCGGCGGAAATGCTTCGCGTGGGCAAGATTCTGGCAATCAAGGGACTCGGCGGATATCATCTGGCGTGCGATGCGTTGAACCATGATGCAGTCACGGCAATGAGAGAGCGCAAGTATCGCAAGGAGAAGCCGTTTGCCATCTTGGTGCGAAATCTGGAAGGCGCACGTAGCCTGGTAAAGCTTTCTCCCGAGGCTGAAAGGCTTCTTACATCAACTGCACGGCCGATCGTTTTGGCGCCTGCGGTTCAGGAGATCGCCGCTGTGGCGCCGGACAACAGTGAACTCGGAGTAATGCTTCCGTACACACCTTTGCAGCATTTACTCTTTGCGGCCAGCGCCCCGGAAGTGCTGGTGATGACCA
>DASTPO010000080.1:0-10233 GCA_035762225.1 Candidatus Angelobacter sp. | reverse complement strand
CGGGACCTGTTTGCCGCGCCTGTAGGTGACGTCGGCGGTCAAAACAACGCGCGCCTGAAAGATTATGCCGCGGAATATAAGCACTCAGTCGAGAACTCCGAGGCGTTCTGGGCGAGCGCCGCGAAAGAGTTGGAGTGGTTCCAGCCGTGGTCCAAGGTTTTTGAGTGGAAGTACCCCACGTTTGAGTGGTTCAAGGGCGGAAAGTGCAACATTACCTATAACTGTCTTGACCGGCAGGTGAAATCGGGCCGCAAGAATAAAGTGGCGTACATCTGGGTGGGTGAAGACGGCACGGAACAGCAGATCACCTACGGCCAGCTGCTGGATTTTGTAAGCCGCACCGCGAATGGGCTGAAGCAACTGGGCGTGAAGAAGGGCGATCGCGTCATTGTTTATATGCCGCTTTGCCTGGAAGGCGTGGTCTCGATGCTGGCATGCGCCAGGATTGGCGCTGTGCACTCGGTGGTCTACGCCGGATTTAGCGTGGGAGCGCTGCGTAGCCGCATTGAAGACGCGCAGGCGCGCGTTGTTTTGACCGCCGACGTCACCTACAGGCGCGGCAAACAGGTCCCGCTGCGCTCGATTGTTCAGGAGTCCATTGCCGGGCTGGAGTTGGTTGAGAAAGTTGTGGTGCTGCGCCGGGCCAAACCGGCGCTTGAGCTCAGCGGGCGCGAAGTTGATTTCTATGAGCTGATCAAAAAGCAATCCGCTGATTGCCCGGCTGAGGTGATGGATTCAGAGGACCCGCTTTACATCCTTTACACCAGCGGGACCACCGGAAAGCCAAAGGGCGTGGTGCACGTGCATGGCGGATATGGGGTCGGCATCCGTTACCACATGACGCGTTTTTGGGATGTAACCGATGACGACGTTTATTTCTGCACCTCTGACATCGGCTGGGTCGTCGGCCATTCTTATATCGTGTACGCTCCCTTACTGGCAGGAGTAACCACGCTCTTCCGTGAAGGCGCAATTGATTATCCTCATCCCGCCATCGCCTGGGAGCTGGTGGAGAAATATCGCGTCTCAGTCTTGTTCACAGCGCCTACGGCGGTCCGCATGTTCATGCGTCACGGTGACGAGCTGCCCAAGAAATACAACCTCACCGGGCTGCGGCTCTTTACCTGCGCGGGCGAACCGCTCAACCCTGAAGCCCTGAACTGGGCTTACAGGGTGATCTGCGGCAACGGCACAACCGGCTTTGTCGCCGACAACTGGTGGCAGACCGAAACCGGCGGCCCCTGCCTGGGCACTCTTCCCATCATGGCCGCTCGTGCCTGCAAAGCCGGCAAAGCGCTGCCTGGAGTGGTTGCCGAGGTCGTCGACCAGCAAGGCAACAAGATGCCTCCGAATAAAGGCGGTCTGTTAGTCATCCGCAAGCCCTTCCCGCACATGTTTCGTACCGTGTATGGTGATCCCGCGCGCTACGCACAGGATTGGGGCAAGGTCCCCAACGCTTACACCACCGGTGACGTTGCCGTTTGCGATCAGGATGGGTACTTCACGGTGGTTGGCCGCGCTGACGATGTGCTGAATGTCGCCGGCCACCGCATCGGCACAGCCGACGTCGAAGGCGCTCTGGTCAGCCATCCTGCCGTGGCTGAGGCCGCCGTGATCGGCCGGCCTGATGAGATCAAGGGTGAAAATATCAAAGCCTTCGTCATCCTGCGCGTCGGGCATGAGAGCTCGCCGGAATTGGAAGCCAAATTAAAGGACCACGTTCGTCACGTGCTTGGGGCCATTGCGGTGCCGGCGGAAATCGCCTTCCCCGACAAGCTGCCCAAAACCCGCAGCGGCAAGATCATCCGCCGGCTGCTGAAAGCCCAGGAACTTGGCCGCGATGTCGGCGACCTCTCCACGCTGGAGGAGTAAGGCCTTAATCCCGTTCGCCTCAGGGTTGGGCCTTATTTCCCTGAGGGTGGTTTGCCGCAACAATCAAGTCAACCTTAATTCCAATCCCCCAGGGAAGGCGTTGCAATTCCGACGCAAGGGCGGGGGTTCGTCTTGAAATTCACCATTGTTTGCGCCACCCTGCTGGCGATGTTCAGCACTTTTGCGGTTGCCAAAGATGACCGTGACGGCCAACCGGTTTCCATGGCCATGGCAGCGCCGGCCACCGCTCGCGCCAACTCTGCTTCATCTCAGCCTGTAAACAACACGCTGATGGCTTCGAACGCTTCCGCATCAGCATCCGCGGAGCCTGCTCCCGCTACTCCGGCAACTTCAAACGCTACGATCTCGCAGCCACTGCCAGATGCGCCCGTCGCCAACGCGCTCCCAATGCAGGTCTCAGCTATGCCGTTCCTTCTAACTTCCAGCCTGATCACGCCCACGCTGGTGAAGCTGGCGCCGCAACAGCACCGCTTTATCGACTTCAAGAACTCATTGGCCCTGAGCGCTGTGGCAGTCTCGCTTACTGCTGACGCTCTCTCCACGCAGAAAGGGCTGAGCATTCCCGGCTTTTATGAAATGAACCCGATTGCGCGTCCCTTCGTCCAGACCCGTACGGGTGCCGCTGTCTATTCCGCCGCCAGTCTCGGCCTGATGGCCGGATCGATGTATATCGCGCACAAGACCCACCACCACCGCCTGGAGCGAATCGTGCCGTTCGCTGTTGCAGGATGGGAGGGCTTGCTCAGTGCCCGCAACTATCATCTGATCGCCAGCACACCGCGCTAGAACGCGCGGCAATCTGGCGCCGCAGAAGACAGGCTTCCCACGCGCGCTTTTGCAAAGACTGACACCCTCCCGCTAGAATGGCAGCCTCCGGATGGTGCACATGTCTCCCTCGCCTACCAATGGCAAGATCTGTTACGTCGAAATTCCAGCAACCGATATCGCTCGCTCGGCGGAGTTCTACCAGCGGATCTTTGGCTGGAACATCCGCAAGCGCCCCAACGGTTCTACTGCGTTTGACGACACCACTGGCCAGGTAAGCGGCTCATTTGTCACCGGACGCCCGCCCGCCGCGGCGCCGGGGCTGATGCTCTATGTAATGGTGGATAGCGTGGCTATGACGGTGGAATCAATCACCGCCAACGGCGGCGTCATTGTGCAGCCGATCGGCGGCGACGCGCCGGAGATCACCGCCCGCTTTCGCGATCCCGGTGGCAACGTGCTCGGCCTCTATCAAGAACCGAAATAACCGGCAGTCGGCCGCTGACGATTTATGGCGAACTTTGGGTGCGGCGCCAGGAGTAACGCTTTCCTCTGGCGAAAAAAAGTGGCCTCGATCCGTGATGGGAATGAGGCCCGCTTAGAGTTAAGCGTTCTCGCAAGCACACTACTTCAGATGCAGGACGATTTTCTCTTCATTGATCGTGTACACCAGCTCGTAGTCGCCTTTGTTCTTGCGGGGTACGGCAAAGTAAAGGTAGCCGGAAACCGGTGCGCCGTCCGTGGCGGCAGGCAGCATCTTTTCCTGTAACTCGTCTTCGATCGCCTTGCGGAAAGTTCCTTCGGCAGCTGGACTCTGTGGATCGCCGCCGACTGGAATGCCCACGCTGACCCTGTGGTCCTCCGTCACAGTCTTGTGCTGCCGTGGATCGCCGTTCTCGCCCGGGCCGCGCCTGGCGCCTACACCCTCTTCAATCTCCACGCCCGGTCTGTGCTCGGAGTCCGGCGGCAGAGGCCGCAATTCCAGCCTGCCGGCCAGAACGCCCGCGTCTGAAAGTTGCGCGCCATCTGTTTTGCCGGGCTCGCGCAAGGTAAAGTCCTGCAGCGCGATCTTCATGGCTTTGTCCTTCGCTGGATAGAGCGCAACCTCAACCACTACGCAGCATTGGTTGACGTCAGTGAAAAACGCCTTCTTCACTTCTTTCTTCGTGAGCTCTACCGCGCCGATCTGCAAGCCATGATTCTCAGCATGCGCGGGATAACGGGATGCGTCCGGGCGGGGCACGGTGCCTCGGGGCGACTGGGCGAAGATACAGGTTGCGCAGATCAAACTCAGGACGGCCGACTGCTTGCGTGCCATGGCGCCTCCGCTGGATAAGGTCTAGTCCAAAAGTGCAAGTTTACTTCCATTCCCGGCTGCACGCTCAGGCGGTCTTGATCGCAGCCGCTAAACCGCAGACTGCTACGGAAAAGCGACCGACGGTTCTGTCTAACTCTCGCCGCAGACCGAGAGAACCCGAAGATAGATGCGGGTGGTTATGGTGGTTTTCCACCACGGGTAACGGTGATTTTGGGCCAGCCCGGCGGCAAAAATGCATTGATTTGCATCAATTCTCATCTGTTATATACTTGCGCCCCGAAAGTCGATTGGAACGCGAAGACCCCCTTAATCACGGAGCTAAGCTCTAATGAATGACCTTCCTTCCTTGTTGAATGCGGCCCCCGCGAATCGTACGGCAGTCATCATTCCCGAAACAAATACAGCAGTTACATATGATTCTTTGCGCCGGCAGGTTACCGGCATGGCCGAACACCTCGCCGCGCTGGGCATTCGCCGTGGTGACCGCGTCGCCAACGTATTGCCCAATGGTTTACCTACGATCGTCGCCTTTCTCGCCGGCGCCATGGCCGGGACCTCGGCGCCGCTCAATCCTGCCTATCGCTACGACGAATTCTGTTTCTACCTCGACGACACCTCTGCCAAGGTCTTGCTGGTCCCGCCGGACGGGGCCGAAGATGCTCGCCGTGCTGCCAAGCAGCTGAATATCCCGGTACACGTCGTGGACATGGACGACAAAGGGTACGTGAGCATCGTAGACGCCCCGAAGGGCACTCCCGTCACGCCACCCAAGGGTGACGATGTGGCATTGGTTCTGCATACCAGCGGCAGCACCGGGCGTCCTAAGCGAGTGCCGCTGATGAACAAGAACATCGCGGTATCTTGCACGAACATCGCCAAGACCTACGACCTTAAACCCAATGACATTTCCTTATGCGTCATGCCCCTGTTTCACATTCACGGGCTGGTGGCCTCCACGCTCTCTACTTTCATGACCGGCGGAACTGTGGTGGTGCCGGGCAAATTCAACCCCATGAGTTTCTGGCGGACCGTGCGCGAGCAGGGCGTGACCTGGTACTCTTGCGTGCCCACCATCCACCAGCTTTCCGTTGCCCGCCTGAATGAAAAGCCCGAGGGCATCGAGAAGCTGCGCTTTGTGCGCTCCTGCAGCTCGGCGCTTCCGCCCGCTCTCATGGAAAAGCTGGAAAAGCTGATCCAGGTCCCCGTGCTGGAAGCCTATGGGATGACCGAAGCTTCACACCAGATGTGTTCGAATCCTCTACCGCCGCGTCAACGCAAGTCCGCATCTGTAGGGCCGGGAACTGGAGTGAAAGTCGGCATCATGGACGAAGACGGCAAGCTCCTCTCCAGCGGAACGCTGGGCGAGGTCGTCATCCAGGGTCCCAACGTGATTGACGGGTACGAAAACAATCCTGAGGCCAACGCCAAATCATTTACCAATGGCTGGTTTCGCACCGGCGATCAGGGAATGATCGATGGCGACGGCTACTTGCACCTTACAGCACGCATCAAGGAGCTGATCAACCGCGGAGGCGAAAAGATTGCTCCGCTGGAGATCGACGCGGTGATGATGACGCATCCGTGCGTGGCTGAAGCCGTGGCCTTCGGCATGCCGCATCCGACCTGGGGAGAAGAGGTAGCCGTCGCGGTTGTGCTGAAGGAACCGCAGAGCGAAGCCGCCCTGATAGACCATTGCAAACAGCATCTGGCGGATTTCAAGGTGCCGAAGAAAATCCTGATCGTTGACAAGATTCCGCGCACTGCCACGGGGAAGATCCAGCGCCGGGCGGTGGCGGCTGCATTCTCAGGTGGGCCGCAGTGAAATTTCTCATCGTCGGGGCCGGGGCAGTAGGCGCGTATATGGGCGCGCTGATGGCGCGTGCGGGTTATGACGTCACGCTGCATGCCCGTGGTCCTCATCTGCGAGCCATGCAGGAAAAAGGCGTGCGCGTGATCAGCGCCGATGATGACTTTGTCGCGCGTCCCAAACTGGTGGCTGATTTGAAGGATGCCGGCCCCATGGATGTGGTGTTTCTTTGCGTGAAGGCGCACGGCCTGCCTCCGCTGGTTGGGCTGCTCGCTCCCGTTCTCGGCCCCGATACAACCGTAGTCAGCACGCAGAATGGGATTCCCTGGTGGTACTTTCAAGGCGATCATGGCCAGCTGGCAGGCACGCGACTGGAACGCGTGGACCCCGGCGGAGTGGTTTCGTCCGCCATTGAGGCGCGGCGCGTCATCGGATCGTTGATCTATTTCTCCACCGAGATCAGCGAGCCAGGCGTGGTGAGGCATAACGAGGGCAATCGCATATCTCTGGGCGAGCCCAACGGCGAACGCACGGAACGCGTCCGCAAAATCGCCGATGCCCTGATCGCTTCCGGCCTGCGTGCGCCGGTTACAGCGCATCTTCGCAATGAGATATGGGTGAAGATCCTGGGTAACGTGGCCTTCAATCCTATCAGCGCGCTTACCGGCGCAACCCTGGCGCAGATGCTCGGCAACCCGGAAACCACCGGACTGATTCGCAACATCATGCAGGAGACCGAGGCCCTGACGGAAAAGCTGGGCGTAAGGATGCAGGTTTCGATTGAGCAACGCATGGCAGGGGCGGCAAAGGTCGGCGAGCACAAGACCTCCATGTTGCAGGACCTGGAAGCAGGCCGGCCGTTGGAACTGGAAGCGATCGTAGGCGCGGTGCTGGAAGTCGGAGAACGGATTGGACTTCCTATGCCGCACGTGCGCAGTGTTTATGCGTGTACCAAATTACTGGCTGAACGCCGGGGCGCGGCGGCGTTAAAACATTAACCCTTTTCAAACGAGGACAACATGAGCAAGAGGTGGATTCAATTTGGCAGCGCCGTCGTCAGCATGATCATGATCGCCAACCTTCAATATGCCTGGACCATGTTTGTCGCTCCACTCCAGGCTGCGCACAAAAGCTGGGGCTTACCGGCAATCCAGTGGGCCTTCACTCTGTTCATATTCCTGGAAACCTGGATCACCCCGGTGGAAGGCTGGCTGATTGACCGCCTGGGCCCGCGACTCTTTTTGAGCGCCGGAGGCCTTCTGGTGGGCATTGGGTGGACCGGCATGGGCTATGTGGAAAGCTTAAGGGGGCTCTACGTCATGTACGGCATGGCCGGCGTCGGCGCCGCGTTTGTTTATAGCGGCTCGATCGCCACTGCCCTCAAATGGTTTCCTGACAAGCGCGGCACCGTCTCTGGCTTCATTACCGCCGGATTCGGCGCAGGCTCAGCCATTTTTATTCCCATCATCGCGCGCATTCTGGCTTCCTCTGGTTACAAGACTGCGTTCCTGTATACAGGTATCGGGCAAGGGCTGATCATTATGATTGCCGCGCAGATGTTGCACAATCCCGGTCCGGACTTCAACGTTTCTCCGGCGGCCAAAAAACCGGTCTCGGCGCGAATCCGGCGCAACACTCAACAGTTCAATAGCGGGCAGATGCTGGCCTCACCGCAGTTCTGGGTGTTGTATGTCGCTTTCATCTTGACCTCGGTCGGCGGGCTCATGATCACCGCGCAAGCCTCTCCAGTCGGCAAGAGCCTGGCCATTCCCGCGGCTGCCATCGTTTACGCATTATCCTGGAGCCGGCTGGCCAATGGCGGCGGCAGAATCTTCTGGGGCTGGTTTTCTGATCTGGTCGGACGCGAAATGGCCATGTTCATCCCGTTCACGTTGCAGGCGGCATGCCTGGTTGGTGTGCTTACCCTCGGCAAGCAATCAGGAAACATGTTCATCCTGATGATGATCCTGGTTTACTTCACCTGGGGCAGCATGTTTGCCCTGTTTCCCGCCATTATCGGCGATTACTACGGCGCCTCCAACGCAACATCCAACTACGGCTTTCTCTATACCGCAAAGGGTGTGGCCTCCATTGGCGGCGGCGGCATTGCCGCGTTACTCTTCACCAAGTTCGGCAACTGGAGCGCGGTCTTTTATATCACTGCGGTGCTTACGCTGGTATCGGCTTTGTTGGTGTTGGTGCTGCGCTTCATGCCGCTTCCCGGAATGCGGCGGGAGCAGGAGGATCCTGCTATGGTCGCCGCGAAAATAGGGTAACCTTCCCTTGATCGTCGGAAGTGATTGGGTCGC
The DNA here is from genome assembly GCA_035762225.1 of Candidatus Angelobacter sp. GTDB lineage: Bacteria > Acidobacteriota > Terriglobia > Terriglobales > Acidobacteriaceae > Angelobacter. The sequence goes on along the minus strand of DASTPO010000080.1, from coordinate 2,141 downwards.
TACCCATCGTTGCGGCCCTTTCTTTTTTGCTGGGGAATGCTTTGGATGTGAGAATGCAGAAAGGCCGCTGAAAAACGATAGCGGCCCACGAAGACGGGCCGCTCTTTGCATTAATCAGAATATAGAGAGTTCAAAGTTGCTACGAACGCGTTCAGGCTGCCATCCGTTGCTCGTCCATGGGCATTTCGGTTTTCACCGGCAGCAGACCGCGCAGCTTCATGCGGGCTTTGTGCAGTTGCGATTTGCTGTTGCCGATGGAGCATCCCAGCATCTCCGCAATCTCATTGTGCTCATAACCTTCAATATCGTGCAGCACAAAGATGATGCGGTATCCCGGAGGAAGGTCGGCGATGGCGCGTTCCAGGGCAATGCGATCGATGGAGGAATGCAGAAGATTGTCGCGCATGCCGAATTCCCGTGCCGGCCCGTCATCATGCTGCGGTTCCAGCGTTTCCTGCAATGAAACTTCAGCCAGGCCTTTTTTGCGGAAGTGCATCAGCACGATGTTTACTGACAAGCGGTGCAGCCAGGTGGAAAACGCCGAGTCCCCGCGGAACGAACCGATCTTCCGGTAAAGCTGGAGAAAGGCTTCCTGGGTAAAATCCTCGGCCTGGGCGTAATTTCCGGTCATCCGCAGGCATACGGAAAAGACCCGGCGTTTGTGCCGGGCATAGAGCAACTCAAAACAGCCGATGTCACCGGCCTGGGCCTTGGCAATTACCTCAGCTTCCGTCATCCCGTCGGCTATGATCACCTTCTTTTTCAACGGCATTTCTTCGCGCAGCGAGACGGTCTTGGGTTGAGGAACGGGTTTAGAGTTCTTCTGAAACCTGATTTGGGGCAAGGGCTCTCTTTTCTCGTGGGATTCGACGAAGTTACATGTAGGCATAAACTATGATGCAGACGGGAGCGGAGACGTTGTGCCCTCTTCTTTTTGCCGTCAGAGGACGGGATTCCAAAGGCCTTTCGCGCAAGTGTGACCGCGGGGATTGCATTTTGTTCTGGAATAGTGGTCAGATGACAGGGTCCTGGAGGAAAAATTGAGATTCGGCCATTGGATTGCCCGCTTAATATTCTGTTTACCGCTGTCTAAGGGTTTGTTCGCCGCGCAAATTGTCGGAACCGTCACCAACGGAACCACCAATAAGCCGGCTGCGGGAAACCAGGTGGTCTTGCTCTCGCTGGACGGCGGCATGAATGAAGTAGCCAAAGCCACCACGGACAGCCAGGGCCGCTTCGCCATTGAGGTCCCTGATTCCGTTCCCCAGCATTTGCTGCGGGTGAATTACCAGAGCGTAAATTATTTTCAAAATATCCCGCCCGGGACCACTTCCGCCGACATTACCATCTACGATTCGGCCAAGCAGGTCGCTGGCATCTTTGAATATGCGCGCGTGTACACGCTGCAAAGCGAGCGCGGCGTGCTTGATGTCTCCGCCATGTACACGCTGAAAAACGAGTCTCAGCCTCCTCGCACCAAAATGGATGAAGAGACTTTTGAGATCGAGCTTCCCAAAGGCGCGCACCTGGTGGATGCCAGCGCCATAGGACCCAGTGGATTGCCGCTTCCTGTTTCGCCTGTGCCGACGGGAAAAAACAACCGCTATGCATTGGTGTTTCCCATACGTCCGGGAGAGGCCAAGTTCCGCGTGAGTTACACCGTGCAGTATAGCGGCTCCTATGAATTCTCGCTCACGCCTGACTCCAGCCTGGCGGAACTCGGCGTGCTCTTGCCCAAGAGCATGCAATTCGCGGGTCTGACCCGAAACTTTTCCCAGGATTCCGATGAAGCCGGGCTTGCGGTTTTTTTCGCCAAGGACCTGCCCGCGCACCAGCCGGTGAAATTCTCGATTTCGGGCGAAGGTGTGGCGCCGCGTGAGGCACAGGCAGGCGAGGCTGCCGGCGCTCCAACTTCCGGGCCGCCCGCCCAGAGCCCAACCGGCTCCAGTTCACCGCTGTTGTTCGTTATGATCGGAATGGTTGTTGTCGTCGCTGTAGGCGGGGTATTGCTCTGGCGGAGATCGGTGGAGAGGACTCCACAGGGCCATGCCGCGGCCTCTCACAAAGCCCAGCAGAACAAATCGCGCCGCACGGGCGAAGAATCATCTCCGGCGACGACCCGGGAAAGTATGCTGGAAACG
>DASTPO010000079.1:0-20091 GCA_035762225.1 Candidatus Angelobacter sp. | reverse complement strand
AATTGGTCGTCTGCGAAGAGGCAAAGAGGGAATGAGTGCCCGACAGGCGCATTTGCCAGTGACGTATATCCTGCATCGAATGGAGATTGAAATCCCTGATCTTCAGCGCGGAGCAGCGACGTTTTATACTTGTACACAGGTCGCTTGATGCAAACTCGAAGAATAGTGCGCGTGCACCATATCCGTCCGGAGGCCGGCGATCTCGAGTCATTTTGCCGTGAGTCGCTGCCTGCAGGGAATTACCGCACGATTCTCATCAAGCCCAACTGGGTAAAGCACCAGGAAGACCCGGCCTTTCCTGTTTCTGCGCTGGTTACAAGTACCACTTTGATTGAAGCGGTGATTGAGGCGTGTTTGGTCAAATACCCGGGGGCGGAAGCGATCACTGTGGGCGATGTTCCCCTCCAGAGCTGCGATTGGCCGGCTCTGATCCGGCAGGCCGGCATTGATCGTCTGTTGGAAAAGTATGCAAATCGCAAAGGCCCGAAAATACGTTTCCTGGACCTCCGGCGGGAGATTTTTGTGAACGGACAGCGCGTTGGCGACGAAAAGGATGCTGGTTATGGAGATCCTCAGGGATATCGCGAGGTGCTTCTTGACCAAAACAGTTTTCTGGAGCCGATCAGTGACGACAACGAAAAGTTCAGGGTCGCAGACTATAGCCCGCGGGAAACAGTCAGTAGCCATAGACGGCATTTCCATCGTTACCTGATCGCCGGGAGCGCGCTGGCCTGCGATCTCTTCATCAATATGCCCAAGATGAAGGTCCATCAGAAGGCGGGAGTGACCGGAGCGCTGAAGAATGTGGTGGGTGTGAACGGGCAGAAGGCGTATCTGGTTCACTATCGGGAGGGTCGAAGCCGGGAACAAGGCGATGAGTTCCCCGACACAATTTCCCGCCTGGTCTGGCTGCAATCGCGCCTACGGCAAGGGTTACAGACGCGATCAAGATTCCTCTTTCGTCTCCTGCGCCTGGGCTGGCGGCCTCTTAAACGGATGGCCGGGATTCAGACCAAAGGGACACGAGAGAATTTAGGCAGGAACTTCTATCTTGCGGGCGGGGCGTGGTTCGGCAACGACACAATCTGGCGCATGGTCTATGATCTGAACAGAATCATCCGTTATGCGTCTTCGAATGGAGTCATGAGCGAGACACCGCAACGCACCTATGTTGCCATTATGGATGCAATCATTGCCGGTGAGGGCAACGGGCCGCTTCAACCTCTGCCGGTCGACATGGGAATGGTCCTGGCGGCCGATGATCCCTTCCAGTTGGATATGGTGATGGCCCGGCTGATGGGATTCGACTACCGGAAGATTCCTACGTTGCAGCGCCATCAGTCTTTTGCGGATCCTGAGTGGGGGAACTTCAATCCCGACGAACTGCTGATTGACAATGACGGCGCCGAGTGTCACGGCCTTGGCGAATTGCCGGTGCGGCACCACTTTATTGCGCCCCCCGGCTGGACAGGACATATTGAAATGGGAGAAGCGGATGTCGAGCGCAGGGTTCAGCCGGTTCATCTACTTTAGCCTGCACCGCCTGATCGGCTCTGAGTTGGCCAGAGATTATCGAGAATTTCTGGAGCTCGAGCGCCAATCTCCCGCCTACGTGGCTCAACTGCGCTCAGAAAGATTGAGAGACCTTCTGGCACACGCGTGCGCGAACGTGCCTTTTTATCGGGACAGGGTCGAGGCGCGGCCAGGCCTGGAGTTGAACGATTTTCCCATTCTGCGCAAGGAAGATATCCGGCAGAACTCTGAGCGGCTTATGTCTCCCGAGGTACACAAAGGTTATCTTTCGGGAAAGACGCGGGCGCAATATTCATGGCTCGCGGTGCAGACAGGCGGCTCCACCGGCATGCCGACCACGGTTATTCATGACCGCCGGTTTCGCGATTTAAATCGTGCTGCCCGCCTCTATACACAACGTATGTGTGGCTTTCCAATCGGGAAACCCTATTTCAAGTTGTGGGGCAGCATGCGCGAGATCAACGACTCTCGAGGTTCAATGCAGCAGAGAGTGGCCGGCTTCCTTGCCGGAGAGATTGTCATGAACGCTTTCAGAATGGAAGATCGCGACATGGACTCCTTCCTGCGGACCATCAATGCATCTTCGATCGAGCACATGATGGCGTATTCTGATGCCGCTTACCGCTTCGGCCAATATCTGCTGGCACGAAAGCTAAAAGTACGCCCCCTGAAGTCTGTGATGGCGTGTGCGGCAACTCTTACCGAGGAAATGAGGCATGTGATCAGCAGGGCGTTCGGCGGCGCGACGGTGCAGAACATGTACGGTAGCAGGGATTGCGGCGCCATTGCCTGCGAATGCGCGCAGGGCTCGCTCCATATCTTCGAAAACAAAGTCGTGCTCGAAACGGTAGATGATCAGGGTAAAGCCGTGGCCGTAGGGAAGCCAGGCAGAATCCTGGTAACGCTGCTCGGCAATCACGGATTCCCGCTGATTCGCTACGAGATTGGCGATGTGGGTGTTCTTTCGGCAAAGTCATGCTCCTGTGGCTTGCCGACCCGGATTTTGGATCGTGTGGAAGGCCGGAGCGTTGAGTTTCTTGTTACGGAAAATGGAGGTTACATCTCCCCCAGTTATTTCGTGCATTTGATTGGCGTGGTGCACAATCCGGGAGTGATCCGGCGGTTTCAAATCGTCCAGCAATCCGTTGACCACGCCGTCCTTTCGCTGGAGCAGGAGCCTGGAGCAGAAGCCTCGGTGCTGCGCGAGGCGGTAGAAAAAATTCGCCGCGATCTGCTGACCGTTTTTGGTCCGAGGATGAACCTGCAAATCGAGATGGTCAGCCGCATCCAGGAAAGCGCCAGCGGCAAGTTTATTGTCTCGATCAACAAAACGGGACAACCGGCCGCGCGATGAAAATCCTTATGCTGCACAACCGGTACCTGGTCCCGGGCGGGGAAGATCTGTCAACGGCCGCAGAGGCGGATCTTCTGACGCGGCATGGGCACCAAGTCGAACTCCTGCAACAGGACAATCGTCGCGTGGCTGAACTGGGTAAAGCCAGGACGGCGCTGCGCACCGTATGGTCAAGGGAGTCTTTGCATCAGATCGAAACCACACTGCGCGGCGGCGGGTTCGATGTGGTGCACGTACAGAATTTCTTCCCCCTGTGGTCTCCGTCGGTTTACTACGCGGCCTCCCGATGCGGGGTGCCGGTGGTGCAAACGCTCAGGAACTATCGCTTGATCTGTTCCAACGCTGTTTTTTTTCGCGATGGCCGTGTTTGTGAAGATTGCCTTGGCCGCTACGTTCCGCTCCCGGGAATCGTTCATGGCTGCTATCGCGATAGCCGGGCAGCGAGTGCAGTTGTGGCTGCCATGATTGGGTTGCACAAGCTTGCCGGAACGTGGCGCACCCGCGTGAACCAGTACATTGCTTTGAGCGAGTTTGCGCGAAAGAAATATATTGCCGGCGGACTCCCGGAAGAGAAGATCATGGTGAAGCCTAACTTTATTGATCCGTCGCCGGCCCCAGGCGAGGGTGGCGGAGGATATGCGCTTTTCGTGGGAAGGTTGAGCCCGGAAAAGGGTGTGAATACGATGCTCGAGGCCTGGGAGGCAGCCAACCGCCCTCTGCCTTTAAAAATCGCAGGTGACGGGCCGCTAGCGGCAAAGGTGCAGGCTTCGGCATCGGCGAATTCAGCAATCGAGTATCTCGGGCAGATTGCTCCCTCGGCTGTCTTCGATCTCATGCGCCGGGCTGAGTTCCTGGTTTTCCCCTCCGGTTGCTATGAGGGCATGCCGCGGACTGTGATTGAGGCGCTGGCTGCGGGAACGCCCGTGGTGGCGTCGAACATTGGCACCGCCGCGTCAATGGTTGTGCATACCGAGACCGGTTTCCACTTCACGCCTGACAACGTCTCTGAGCTAAGGGAGAGAATCGAATGGTGTACAAGGAACCTGGCTGAGTTGCGATCCATGCGGCAGAAGGCCCGTGCAGCTTTCCTGAATAGTTACACCGGGGAAGCCAACATACGGGCGCTGCTCACCGTCTATCGCCGGGCACAAGAAGGTTACTCCGGCAAAGACCAAACCTCAGCCTGAGAGAAACGAGCCGCGGTTTCATATGGTATTCTCGACCAAGATTTGAAAATCACTTACGGCAACACAGCCTGAAAGTTTTAGAGAAAAGGGGCAAGCGTGAGCATAGCAATCGTCACCGGGTCCGCCGGACTCATTGGATCGGAAGCAGTCCGGTACTTTGCGGCAAAAGGGCTGCAGGTCATCGGCATTGACAATGATATGCGCAAGTATTTCTTCGGGCCGGAAGCTTCAACCGAATGGATGCGAAAGCACCTTGAAAATACGGTTAAGAATTTTCAGCACCACACTGTCGATATCCGCGACTCCTCGGCCATTCTTGAAATCTTTCGCCGGTGCGGAAAGGACATTGCGTTGGTGATCCACACGGCAGCGCAGCCCTCGCATGACTGGGCCGCCCGGGAGCCAATTACTGATTTTTCAGTGAATGCCAACGGTACATTGAACCTGCTGGAAGCCGCGCGACAGTTTTGCCCCGAAGCTCCCTTTATCTTCACCTCCACCAACAAGGTTTATGGCGACGCCCCCAACGCACTGCCATTGGCGGAGCAGGAGTCGCGGTGGGAGTTGCAGAAGGGCCACGAGTTCGCGGAAAGAGGAATCAGCGAGCGAATGTCGGTGGACCAATGCCTGCACAGCATTTTTGGCGCTTCAAAAGTTGCAGCGGACATCATGGTGCAGGAATACGGCAGGTATTTTGGCATGCGTACGGCTTGTTTCAGGGCCGGATGTCTCACCGGTCCCAATCATTCTGGGGCACAACTGCATGGATTTCTGGCGTACCTGATGCGGTGCAACGTGACCGATACCCCGTACACCGTGTTCGGCTATAAGGGCAAACAGGTGCGGGACAACATGCACAGCTCCGATTTGATCCGCGCCTTTGACCGGTTCTTTGAAGCGCCCAGGTCGGGCGAGGTCTATAACATCGGGGGAAGCCGGTATTCAAATTGTTCCATGCTGGAAGCCATTGCCCTGTGCCAGGAGATTTCCGGGCGGGAACTGGCATGGGAATACGCGCCCGCGAATCGCATTGGCGATCACATCTGGTGGATCAGCGACATCAGCAAGTTTCAAGAGCACTATCCCGGCTATGAACTGAAGTTTGATACACGGGCCATTTTGCGCGAGATCCATGAAAGAAATCATGAACGCTGGAGGGGTCTTTCTCGTCGAGTAGCCCACGCATGAGGGAGCCCGAAAAAAGGAACCTGCTTGGTGTGCTGGTCGATGGAATCGACCGCATTTCAGCGGCAGACAGGATCGTCCGGGCTGCGCGGGAGCGCCACGCCTATTCGGTTTCAGCCATCGCCGTGCATGGAGTGATGGAGGGGGTTCTGGACCCGGCCCATCTCTACCGGCTGAACCATCTCGAATTGGTGGTCGCAGATGGGCAGCCCGTTCGCTGGGCGCTTAACCTGCTGCACTCTGTGGGACTTCGCCAGCGGGTTTACGGGCCCAACCTAATGCTGGACGTGCTGGCGCTATCAACGCAGCAACGGATCCCGGTTTATTTCTACGGCGGCACCAGAGAGATTTTGGATCTGCTGTGTTCGAATGCGGCAACCAGATTCCCCGGACTTCAGATTGCCGGCGCGCAAGCTTCAACGTTTGGCAAAATCAGCCCGACGGCAGCAGATGAGGTTGCCGACAAGATAAGGCAATCTGGTGCGCAAATTGTCTTTGTGGGTCTGGGCTGCCCTCGCCAGGAAGTCTGGGCATACGAATTTCGCGAGAGATTGAAAATGCCGATTGTTGCCGTGGGTGCGGCTTTCCCATTCCTGGCAGGCACCTTGCGGCAGGCCCCGCACTGGATGCAGGACCGGGGATTGGAATGGCTGTTTCGTTTGTGTACAGAGCCACGGCGCCTGTGGCGCCGATACCTGGTGCTGAGCCCGGCATATTTGTTTCTGGTCGCGTGCCAACTGGTGGGTTTCCGCTTTCATTCGGAAGGGAAGCCGCCAGAAGGGGAAATACTCTATGGCTGAGCTTAGCGCGCCGTGGATCGATCATCCATGAACATAGCTCTGGTCATGCACGAACTGTTGATTGAAGGCGGCGGAGAAAGGCAATGTGTCTCGCTGGCCCGTGCTCTCGTCCGTCAGGGCCATGAAGTGGTCGTCTATACCTCGGCGTATGACCCGTCCAATTGCTTTCCGGAAATTTGCCAGGACATTCGCATCGTTGAGGTCGGGCGCGGACGATGGGCCAGATGGGGCCTGCCGGCTTTCCTGCGCGGCTACCTTGATATGTCACATCTGGCACGCGCGGTGAAGGAGCGGCACGAGATATGGAACCCGCACCATTGGCCGGCACAATGGGGCTCCGTGTGGCTCAAGAAGAAGCAGGGCGGCATGGTGCTGTGGATGTGCAACGACGTCCCTAATCTGCACGACAAGGCGCTGCAAAGCAACTCGATTGGTGCCATGCGTGCTTTAATCCACCGTTTGTATTACCGCTATGACCGGGCACAAAACCGCAAAGTCGATCTCACGATGTTCCTTTCGAAGTGGGCAGAGGGTGAATTCAAGGCAATCTATCCGGGCAGGACGTGCGTCGTGCGAAGCGGCGCCGACCCTGTGCGTTTTTCTCCTGGCGGCGATCGAAAGAAAATTCGCGACCGATTCGGCTGCAAACCTGAGGAGTTCGTATTGCTGTGGCTGGGAATTTTCATGCCTCACCGACGGTTGCAGGATGCAATCGAAGCCATCGGCCACCTGGTCGCCAGAGGAACAAAAGCGCGGCTTTTACTGGCTGGTTCGCAGAACAGTTTTCCGGAATATTCCCAGTCGCTCCATCAACTGGTGGAGAAGCAGGGTATCCAGGACCGCGTCACGTTTGCAGGCAAGGTTGAAGATGATGAGGTGCGCGATTTCTATTGCGCCTGTGACGCATTCCTGTTCCCGAATGAAAACCAAACCTGGGGGTTGGCCGTGCTGGAGGCGATGGCATGCGGCTGTCCCGTCATGGTGTCACAGGGTGCCGCGGTCCATGAAGTTCTCACTGACAACGAGAACGCGATTCTGTTTCCCGCGCGCGATCCGAAAGCCCTGGCTGAAAAGATCGACTACATCATCCAGCGCCCCCACGAACGCGGGAGAATCGCACTGGCTGGAATGGAACTCATTCGAAAAAAATACAATTGGGAGCAGTTTGGAAGACAGATCAGCGAGATTTGCGCCCGATTGCTACGCGGCGAAAATGTGAACTGACGGGATTGTTGAGCTCGAAAGATCGCGTGCCGAGCCGGTCACCTTGTGACCGAACGGTACACGGCAACAGTTTCCTCGGCAGTTTTCTTCCAGTTGAAGTGTTGCGCCCTCGCCAGCCCCTTTCTAGTTAATTCGGCCGCAACTTCCGGGCGGCTCAGCACGTTGTCGATGGCGTCAGCCATGGCCTGTTCATCTTTGGGTGGAACCAGGATGGCGGCATCACCGGCAACTTCAGGAAGGCTTGAGGTGTTGCTTGCCACCACCGGGGTGCCAGTGGCCATGCTCTCCAGTACCGGCAGGCCGAACCCCTCGTATAGAGAAGGCATCACCAGCAGAGCCGCGGACGAGTAGAGTCCGGGCATATGCTCATTGGCAACGTGCCCCACCGAAACTACGGATGCTTCTAAATCCAGTTCGCGAATCGTTTCGCGGATTTCCTCCGCTCCGGTCATTCCGGGAGTTTCCGGCCCGACCAAAACAAGCTGCCGTTCCCCCCATTTCCCACGGGATCGCAACGTTGCAACTGCCCGCAACAACGTGACTATATTCTTTCTTTCTGACCTCTCCCCGACATGAAGCAGATAGCCCGGGCGTAAGCCCAGCGACGAAGCCCAGCCCGCATCCAGCCTGATTCCCGGCTGGAAACGAGCGTGATCAATTCCGTTGAGCACCACATGGACGCGCTCACTGGGTATGTCGTAAAACCTGAGAAGGTCCGCTTTCGAGTGGTGTGACACCGTGATAACTGCTGAGACGGACCGCATAAGCCGTGGCAACATCGAGGTGAGATAGAGCAGCCAGCGCTTTTCAAAGTATTGCGGAAACAGGCAGAAGCTTACGTCATGAATGGTTACGACGCTGGGACAAGGGCAGCGCAAGGGCGTGACGAATGCCGGACCGTGAAAGACATCAAACCGGCGTTTGCGAATTGTGTGCGGGAGAAACCAATGGTTCCACGCCAGCCTGGCCACGCTTCGTAAACTGCGTGCAACCAGACCGTGACCCGAGTGTACCGGGTCCCAGCCTTTCAGCACGTCCAGCTTTAGATCCGGGAACTCCGAGAGTTCACGGATGAGCTGCGCTGAATACACGCCAGTGCCGGTGCGGCTCCAACGGGCCGACGAATTGTCCCATCCAACATATAGATTGCGAGTGGTCATGGGCAGAAGGCTTGGATCAGGGCAGGAGCAGCTTTTCTGCCGCCTCCGCGTTGTAAAATAATGGCGGACGCATACCTGGCCTTAGTCCCGGTCGCGTGGCGCCGGCCAATCAACATGCAAATCAAAAGTGTCCTAAACCCCTTTTTTTCACTCGCTGCGCGCGGCTGCGAAAGCTCGTCTGCCGTGGCCCATCTTATCAGGCGGGTTGAGTTCAGGGGCAAGGGAAGCATTATCCAGCGAATTCGCCCTGAAGCGATGCGGCGGGAAGTTACTGCCGATTGCGATGGCATCCTGTATCGGCTGGATTTGGAGGATGACGTACAGCGGGAGCTGTATTTCAACCGCTATGAGCGAGAGGACATCCGCCAGGTGCTGTCTTTGATCCCGCGGGGAGGCAGTTGCCTTGATGTGGGGGCCAACAACGGCGCTTTCGCATTGCGGATGGCACAAAAGGTAGGCCCAAAAGGTATAGTTCACGCGTTCGAGCCGGATGGCTATGTATTTTCGCGCCTTCTGCATAATTCCCGGCTGAATGGCTTTGAGACTCAACTCCACTGCCACAATCTGGCCATCACTAATTCGCCTGGTCCGATCGTTTTTTATCGCAGTGAGCGGTCGCATTCCGGTTGGGGAAGTCTCATTAAATTCGGCGGCATTGCGATTCAGGCTGACAGTGTTGACGGCACAACACTGGACCACTTTCTTGGCACGCAGCGAATCCGCAGCGTGGACTTGATCAAAATCGATGTTGAAGCCCACGAACCCGAGTTACTCGAGGGCGCGCGAGAATCCCTGCTAAATCAGGTATTTCGATTTGTGCTGATCGAATACAACGGCATCCGGCTTGCCGAACGGGGCAAGACGCTGGAGGACTTCCTTCATCCCTTTCTCGTCGCCGGTTACCGACCCTATAAGATGCGTCTTGCAATGCTGCAAAAGATGCGCGACCGCGAGATCCAGCCCAACACGGTCTGTGCGAACTTCTTGTTTGCGGCGGATGGTGACGTTCATGCCGGACGATGATTGACCGCGAGCATGGCGGCAAGGAATGCACGGCCCGCGCCGCTATTGCACCTGCCTGTGCGTATTCTCTATGATTATCTTCCGAACATTCAGCAGAGCTTGCCTTGCTCAAGTGTGTGTGAAATTTGTCGGCTGGTTATCTGAGAAGTTTAAATCTAATTGTACAATTCGATACGAATGAAGCCGATCAGTCTCTATGAGTTTGGCAGCGGTGAGGATGAAGTTCGCCGGATTCAAACACCGTTTGTCGACTATTTTCGACAGTCATCCCCGGTTCTGGATATTGGTTGTGGCAGGGGAATATTTCTTGAACTTCTGGCCTCTTCCGGCATTGAAGGCGTAGGGATCGATCATTCAGCGGAATCGGCCGCGATCTGCAAGGAAAAGGGTCTTGCGGTTCATTGCGAGGACGCGACTCAATATCTGGAACGCAACGCGGGAAGGTTCGGCGGCATCTTTTGTCATCACGTGATAGAGCATATGGGTTACGAGGACGCAATGACTTTCCTCAGGAACTGTCACGACTCGCTTCGGCCGGGAGGGATTCTCCTGTTGGGAACGCCCAATCCCGAGGACCTGGCGGTGATTTCGGAGCTTTTCTGGCTGGATCCCACCCATGTTCGACCGTATCCGATCCGCTTGTTACAAAGCATGTTGCGAGCCAATGGCTTCAAGATCAAGTTTGCCCGCCAGTTTCTGGGGCCTTGGCGCATGATTGGACGGCGTAATCTGCCGGCCTATTTCTTCCGCCGCTTGTTGTTGGGACGGCATTATGGCAAACCCAATACACTTGTGCTGGCCGAGAGGAACGCTCTTTCCTGCGAGGCCGGCATTGGAAGGTCCATTGGCAGAGACGACCATTGAAGTTGAACCCACCGCTGTTCACCGTTTCCGGAAGGGACGTACAGCGGGCATCGTAGGGATGCTGACGGCGCTGGTCGCTGTGGTCGGGTACCTGCGGGAAGCGACATTGGCGGCGCGATTCGGCATATCCGCCACCATGGACGCCTATTTTGCCGCGATCTTTATCCCTAACATCGTCTACCTGATTTTGATTGCTGGAACTCTCTCCCCTGTTTTCATCCCGATCCTCATGCAGGAGAACCCGGACGAAAACCCCAAAAAGGCTTCGTTGACGTTCAGCGTGATCACGACCTTTGCGTTGATGGTGCTGTCGTTCATCGTGTTGTTGGGGGTTCTGGGTGCGCGTTTGTGGCTGCCGCATCTCTTCCCGGGGTTCTCCCAGCCAACCACCGAGGCGGCTCTTCGCCTTGTTTACATCGTTTTTCCGGCCCTTCCGTTCCTTGGACTGGCGGGAATTCTTACCGCTTTGCTCAACGGATTCCACCGCTTCTGGCTTGCGTCTTTTGCTCCTGCATTAGCAAGCGCAACGGTGATTGCCGCTGCGATTTTTTATCGCGGAAGCAATGCGATCTATGTTGTCGGCATTGCCACGGCTGCGGGCTTTGTGGCGCAGAGTATTGTTCTTCTTCCGGCCATGACTGCCCTGGGAATCCGCTATCGTCCGGTTGTTAACTTTCGCCATCCAGCAATTAGTAAACTCCTGCGTCTGGGCATTCCACTCTTCCTCTACCTGGCCGTTGCCAATGCAGCCATGTTGCTGGAGCGGAACCTGGCCTCCAGGATTTCTCCCGGCGCGGTATCCGTTCTTACATACGCATTTCGGTTGTTTACTGTCCCGGCAAATTTTCTGGCCGCGCCCCTGGCGATTGTTGCCTATCCAGGGTTCGTCCGCGAAGCTGCCCGTGACCTCCGCGGCCAATTGGGAAAGCAGACCTCAAGCCTGTTTCGCGTAGTGATTTTTATTTTCCTGCCTGCCACAGTCTGGACCGTACTGAATGCGGCGCCGGTAACCAGCCTCCTTTATCAGCATGGCAAATTCTCTGCCGCAGATTCCGGAATAACAGCGCAGGTGCTGGCCATCTATAGTTTCGGGATTCTTCCCAATGCCATTGCTATCGTCCTGCTCCGCTGTTTCTTTGCTATAGAAGACACTTTGACCCCTTTATTGACGGAACTTGTCAATCTGGTGTGTTTTGTGGGCACAGCGATCTTTCTTTCTCGTCATTTCGGCCTGCAGGGATTGGTGGTGGCGCGCACACTGACATTTTTCCTGGTCATGACGGTGCTTGCGTCAATCCTGGCGCGAAGGCGTCTTTTGGACCTGAACGCTGACTTCATCTGGTTTTTTGTACGCACCGCCGGGGCCACGTTGATCATGGGGATCGTAAGCTGGCTGGGTCTGCATTTGCTGCAGTCAACATTTGATTACGGCAATATATTGATCCGGCTGGGTGTGATCTGCCTTCTTCTCGCGGTGGCAGCCGGAGTTTTCCTGATGACGGCGGGACTGTTCAAGCTGGGCGAAACCAAGCAAATCGTGCACACGGTGTTAGAGTTGATGCCGGGGCTGAAGAATCGCGGCAGGCCATAAACTTGTGGTAGGGTGGAACCATCGACAGCCCGCTTAATTTTGAATGAAAATCGGTTCTCCAGCTGCGTCCATTCCTAATCCGACCCCTGTTCTCTTTCTCCTTACCGCGATGGCGCTTTTGATCTGGCCCGATGCGGTCGGCATGACAGCGCTGGCTGTGACGGGGGCTATTGCGGTCCCCATTGCCCTGTTGTGGTTTGCCAGGAGTCCCCGGGCCGCGATTATCGCCATGATAGTTGCATCGGCGACGCCGCGTTTGGCTATCAATATTGGCGGATTGAACGCGCGGCCTGAACATATAGTCGGCGGGTTGATGCTTCTGACAGTCCCTTTTTTACGAAAGAAGCAAGGTCAACAGGCCGCATGGATTGCTTCGGATTACTGGTTGTTGGGGTACATCTTCTTTAACTTCTTCAGTTCTTTGTTTATGTCAGTCCAGCCCGGCCAGACCACCAAATGGGCCGCGCAGCAGGTGCTCGCCATTCTGCCGTACTTCTTGCTTCGCTTCCTGATTACCGACCGGGCGAGGCTGCGTTGGGCGTTCCAGGTCTTACTCATCGTGGGGACGGCTACTGTGTCTTATGCTGTCATCTGCTTTTACGCGAACGTCGCTTTTGGCACCGAATTGGGTGTGGAGACGGCCCAATACGGCGACATACCCGCCACCTTCGGACTTCAGTATGAGGCGAACATCCTTGGCGCTTTCTCCGGCGCGCTGGCTGTGATGATGCTGGCAATGTACATCCAGGAGCGAAAGACGAAATACCTGGTTGGTTTCAGCTGTATCGGTCTGGTAGCCATGGGCGCGAGCCTTTCTCGGGCGGCACTTGGAGCGACGCTGGTGGGGCTGGCTCTGGTGGGAATATACGGCCTGATGCGCCACCTCCTGAATGGAAAAGCTATTCGTTCCATTGCACTGGCGACGGTGTTTGCGGGGCTGATGATTGGGCCATTCGTCTTGTCACATTATACGGAGCGCTTCAGCACAGTTGAAATAGCCGATCCTACGGCCGATCCCAATACCATGACGCGCGCGGTACAGACCTTCTCCGCGTTCGACGAAATATTGAGTCACCCGTTCTTCGGCGGTGGTACCGCCAGCTTTCAACTCGCATTTGATTGGGAGAGCCTTGGCGCCGGCTGGGAAGACCAGGGCTGGATCGGCAACACTGAGTTGCGGGTCCTTCATGATACCGGCGTTGCAGGCCTGATTGTGTTTGCGGGCTTCGTGGTTTCGCTTGTCTGGAATGGCTGGAAAGCGCTGCGGAGGCAATCGGGTCCCGAGCTGGTGGCCCTGCTGGCTTCGGCCTGCGTGTACCTGATTTCCTTTCAGGCAACCGAGGGGACACTGCTGTCTTTCACCTGGGTCCACCTGGGCCTGATCGGATGTGCGCTATCACTCTTCCATAAGGCGCACGAGTCTGAGGAAAAGACTTTCGCAGAAGCTTCTGCTACATGACGGATACATTTTCAAGTTCAGTTAAAATGCAACAGAGACACCTCTCACATGCGGCTTCCAATCGGATGAAGATATATTGATTCGACTTTGACATGGGACAACCGGCAGACACCAATTCGATCCGCGAGCGCAAACTGCGCCTGGCCATCTTCGGAGGCCGGGGCATTCCTTCAACCTACAGCGGAACAGAAACGTTTTTCATTGAACTGGCTCCGCGACTGGTGGAGCGCGGACATGACGTGATTGTTTATTGCCGCAAGGCCCTGTTCAAGGAGCGACCGCCGCTGTATCGGGGCGTGCGCCTGATTTACCTGCCCAGTATCGAGACCAAGAACCTCGGCACCCTTACGCATACGCTGGCATGCATGGTGGACGTTCTGGGCCGCAATGTGGACGCCATGCTGGTAACCAACGTGGCCAATGCATTTCATTGCGCGATCCCGAGGTTATTCCGTAAAAAGTGCGCGATCAACGTGGATGGGATTGAATGGAAACGAGGAAAATGGGGCCCCTTGGGCAAAGGTTATTTTCACTGGAACGCGCGCCTCTGCGGGAAAATATTGCCGCATGGGATTATTACCGACGCCTATGCCATGAGGTCGCTTTATCTTCGTGAATTCAATACGCCATCGGCATGCATTGCTTACGGCGCCAATATCGAAGGCTCAGAAAATCCCGACGTTGTCCGTCAATACGGCCTGGAACCGGGCAATTATTACCTGATTGCCAGCCGGTTGGTGCCGGAGAACAATGCGGCGCTTATTGTGGAAGGCTTCAAGAAAAGCCGCACCAAACGATTGCTGGCGATTGCCGGAGACGCCAACTATCGCAGCACATTTATTGATGATCTAAAAGCAAACGCCGGGAACCAGGTCAGGTTTCTGGGGCACGTCGGTGACATCGGCCATGTCAAGGAACTTCATTGTAATTCCTATGCGTATATTCATGGGCACATGATGGGAGGGACCAATCCAGCCCTCCTCAAAGCTCTGGGATACGGCAACTGCATTCTGGCTCACGATAACCCGTTCAACGCCGAGGTGGTGGGAGAATACGGACTGCTGTTTGCCAATGCTGATGACCTCGCCGCGAAAATACAACTCATCGAGAGCCAGCCTGAACTTGCCGAGACTTATCGCCGCCGCGCGCCGGACCGCATCCGCTCGGTCTACAGCTGGGAGCGAATCACGGACCAGTATGAAGAGCTTTTCTATCAGCTGGCGGCCGGTGAAGACCCAACCCGGGTCCATTCCAGCGTCATCGAGGCCCCCAAGGATTCACCGATCGCTGCAGAATGCCGCGGTTAATCTCTTGCCCGCCGACCCGGATCTCGGCAGAGCCCATTGGAAATGACTTCATATATTATGTAAGGTTTCTATTTGTGGGAATGGCCCGCATGAATCAGCCGGGCCACGCAGGATCTCCTTCATCTTGAAGGGCAAAATTTACGAAAAAAGGGACTGAATGGCCAGAGACAAGATCGTTTGCACAGGAGCAGCAGGTTTTGCCGGGGCGCATATTGTAAGCCACCTGATGGCGAATACTGACTGGGACATCATTGCGCTGGACCGCCTCAGCTATGCCGGATCACTGGAGCGCCTGTCGCAATGGCAGGGGAATTCGCGCTTGAAGTTTGTCTTTCACGATTTCCGCGCGACCTATCCTGCCAGCGTTTTGAAAGCCATGGAAGGCGCGCGTTATTTTATTCACAACGGGGCGGAAACCCACGTTGAGAGGTCGATCCAGGACCCGGAGCCATTTGTGATGTCCAATGTGCTGGGGACCATGACCACGCTGCAGGCGGCCAGAGCGTTGGGCGTCGACCACTTCATTTATGTTTCCACCGACGAAGTTCACGGGCCCGCTCCCAAAGGAGTGGATTTTACCGAGGAATCTCCCGTAAGGCCTTCCAATCCCTATTCCGCTTCCAAGGCCGGCGGCGAGGCACTGGCTTTTGCCTGGTGGAAATGCTACCGGCTGCCCGTGACCTGTACCCGGACGATGAACCTGATTGGGGAGACGCAGCACCCTGAAAAATTTGTTCCACTCTGCATCAAAAAGATTTTGCGGGATGAGAAAGTCATCATTCATGGAATCAATGACGGCGCAGGGCGATGGACGATTGGAGCCAGAAAGTGGATCCACGCGCGCAACCAGGCAGACGCGCTCCTCTATCTGCTGAAACTTCAGGCGAAGGAAGGAACGACCCGGGCGGCGGCGGGAAGCACGCACGGAGAGACCTTTCATATCGCGGGCGAAGAACGCAGCAATCTTGAAATCGCCCAGTTCATCGCGAAGACTCTCAACAAGAAGTTGAACTACGAGACGGTAGACGTTTATGTTGACCGTCCGGGACACGATCTGCGCTACAGCCTCTCCGACGAAAAGATAAAAGCGCTGGGGTGGAAAGCGCCCATGGCTTTTGAGGAATCACTACGCCGTTGCGTGGAGTGGTCCGTTCGCCCGGAGAACGCGAGCTGGCTTGAGGAATAAAGTGCGGGAAACAATATTGGATCGGGTAACAAAGAACCAATTGCACGAGCCGGACCGATGAGAGTCGCCGTGATAGGCGCCAACGGGCAACTGGGGCACGATGTCTGCTCAGCATTCTCGGCAGCGAAGAATGAAGTGGTTGCCCTGGACCATTCGAGGATCGAAATCTCTTCCAGCGAATCGGTGCGAAACGCGCTTGAATCGATCCGCCCCAACCTGGTAATCAACACGGCGGCTTTGCCGAACGTCGACAAGTGCGAAATCGAACCTGCGCCGGCATTTGCCGTCAATGCACTTGGCGCCCGCAATGTCGCGCAGACCTCCGATGCATTGGGCGCGACCCTGATCCACATCAGCACGGACTATGTGTTCGATGGCCTGAAAAAGTCTCCTTATACCGAAGGAGACGCGGTGATGCCCCTGAACGTCTATGGGAATACCAAGCTTTCCGGGGAATATTTCGTGCGCGGCGCGATCCAGCGGCATTTTCTCGTGCGTGTGTCGGCTATTTACGGCCACAATCCTTGCAGAGGAAAGGGCGGCCTGAATTTCGTGGAAAGAATGCTGAAACTCGCGCGGGAACAGAGCGAGGTGCGGGTTGTGGACGATGAAATGGTAACGCCGACGCCGACTTCCGAGATCGCGAAGCAACTCGTGATTTTGAGCGCGATCCAGAATTACGGTCTGTACCATGCCAGCTCGGAAGGGAGCTGTTCATGGTATGACTTTGCGGCGGCCATCTTTTCGCTCACCGGAACCACAGCCCGGCTGGCGCGGGCCAATCCGTCGGAGTTTCCGGCCAGGGCACCGCGGCCGAAATACTCAGTGATGGAAAATGCCGCATTGAAAAAGCGGTCGCTTAACGTTTTCTCGACTTGGCAGGATGGTCTGGCCAATTACCTTGCTCAACGGAAAGAGCCCGGCAGTCCTGCCGGCAAGTAAACCAGCTCAAACTCACGCTACGGCGCGATAAATCCCCAGCGTCTTGTTCACCAGATCTTCGGGCCGGAATTGACCGGCCCTCTGCAGGCCGCGGCTCACCAGGCGTTCGCGCAGGTTTCGGTCGCTGAGGACCTTTTCCAGCGCCGACGCAATGGAAGCTGTGTCGCACGGATCAACCAGCAGGGCTGCGTCGCCGGCCACTTCCTCAAGCGCCGAGCCATAGGAAGTGATGGTAGGAATCCCACTGGCCATGCTCTCCATTACGGGAAGTCCGAAACCTTCAAACAATGAGGGAAAGACAAAAAGTTCGGCAGCGTTGTAAAACAACGGAACGTCCTCAAACGGGACAAATCCGGTAAATTTCACGAACGATTCCAAACCGAGCGCCTTTATCTTTACGCGCAGTTGCTCGGCTTGCCAATCCTGCCTGCCTACGAACACCAGCGTTGCTGCCAGGCCATCTTTTTTCAGGCGCGCGTAGGCTTCCACCAGCCGGGGAAGGTTTTTTCTCGCCTGAATCCTGCCAACGTAAAGGATGAAAGGAGGACGGATGTCATAAGTCCGGACCAGGTGATCCAGGCATTGCTGTTTATCTCTGGGACGGAATTCTGCAGAAGGCGACTGATATGCGACCGTGATTTTGTCAGGTGGAAGATTGTAGCGGCGCGAGATGTCAGCGGCGGAGAATTCTGAGACTGTCAGGACATGATCGGCCTTCATGGCTGTCCACCGGACCAGTTTGTTCAGCCTCAGTGTTTCCAGCGGATGAAAGAACTCGGGAAAATGCTCGAAAGCCAGGTCGTGAATGGTAACTACCGTCTTCCTGTTGCCCCAAAGCGGCTGAATGTACTGGCAGTGGAAGATATCCGGTTTGGTTGCACGCAAAAAGCGGGGAATCGAGACCCCCAGCCGAAGAGCAGGATTGTGCGGGATCTTGTGCAGGGTAAAGCGGCGGTCATGCTCAATTGCAGGAAGATCAAAGGGGTGCGTGTGGAGCAGGGAATACCGGTTAGCCGTGCGATCAGCGGCTAATCCGCGCAGGAGCTGGCGATAGAAAGTTTCATTTCCGCCGGCCTGGGTACCCAGGCTGTGTACGTCAATCGCGATGTTCATGGTTGAATGCGTGCCTGCTCCAGCCTGGGAAACAGGAACTCCAGGCACAACACAACCTGCTCAAATTCCTTTAGAATGTTTTTTCATCCATGGACCCAGTCAACTTCCAAATGCCCCTGCGGAAATATTTCCGCAGCCGCCGCTTCAAGAACTTTGTCAAAGAATACGGGAGCTGTCAAACGATTTTGGACCTGGGGGGAGCCCATTACCTGTGGCCGCAAATCGGGAGAACAGAAGGAATCACCATCCTGAATGTTGATTTCGCCGAGACGCCTCCGGGATACAACTATGTGCTGGGCTCAGGCTGCGAAGTTCCGTTCAGGGACAAATCCTTTGACCTGGCTTTTTCCAATTCAGCAATCGAACACGTTGGCAGCGAGGCAAACCAGTTCAAATTCGCAGAGGAGATGCTGCGGGTCGGCAAGCGCATCTACTGCCAGACGCCATCGCGCCTCTTTCCCATCGATCCTCATCTGTCAGCATTTTTCCTGCACTGGCTGCCTTTTTCATGGCTGAAGCCAAAGTTCTTGCGCTACTTCACCCTGAACGGCTGGTTGTGGAAAAAGCCTTACCGTTACGACGTCACCTGGATTTCCAAACGGAAACTCCAAAAGATGTTTCCCGGTTGCAGGATCAGGACGGAGAGATTCCTGTTGATTCCCAAGTCCTTTGTTGTTACTAATTGATGCGGTTGATAGATTTCGCACGCTGTTGCCAACCGGCGAAATGACCTGAGACAAGCTTGTTCCCTCACAAAGAATTCAAATACTATTTTTTTGGGCTGCGTGCCGGCCTCGCCAACCTGTTGGGCAATGGATTACAGCTTGGCATGAAAAAGACTGCCGGGAAGCTGATGCAACCGATCAACTCCCTGACGCGTTTTCCGGAATACTATTGGTTTGACCGGGCGATTTCCGGCTATCTCGCTCAATCCTCTTCTCGCGGTCCAGGAAAAATTCTCGACGTCGGCAGCCCGAAGGCCTTTGGTTTGTATCTGGGAAAATCCGTTCCCGCGGATATCACCCTGACCGATATCAGCGAACTGAACGTGGAAGAATACAAAGTGATGTGGCATGCCCTGCAGGCGAAAGCAAAAGGCTCGGTGGGCTTTGCATTGCAAGACGCGCGCGAGCTTCAATTCCCCGACCAGGTGTTCGACGTGGTTTACTCCATGTCAGTGCTTGAGCACATTGAAGGACAAGATGGCGATGCCAAAGCCATCCGCGAATTGCTGAGGGTGCTGAAGCCGGGCGGCTTGCTGGTGATAAGCCTGCCGTTTGGCAACAAGTACATCGAGCAGCAGAGGGTTGGTTTCGCCGGCGCCGCCCGCAAGACGGGCGACCAGCAATCTTATTTTTTCCAACGCATCTATGATCGCGAGGCGCTGCAACGCAGAATCCTGGGGCAGTTGACCGACCTTGACGAATTGAAATTGATAACGGTCCAACGCCGGCGGGCGTGGATTCAGCGGGGCCTGGGAGCCTTGGGCGAAAATCTTCGAGGTGTTCTGGGCGGATTAAATCCGTTTCTTTCGGCGGCGGTAAATCGCAGCCGCAACGGAATTGACGACGCCTTTGCGACTCGCTACGCAGAATTTCATCAGGCGCAGGACGTGTACGGAGACGTGATTGTGAGCGGGTTGAAGAGGTAGATCAGCCGACCTGCGCCGCGACTTCGGCGGAAACATTGCCGCCGCAGATCACAACCACGATGTTCTTTCCGGAGTGCCGGCCGACAGTCTTGAGGAATGCCGCCACAGCCACAGCGGCTGCGCCCTCGATGAGCCAGCCCCTGGTGGCACGCACCGACTGCATCGCCGCGAGGATTTCGCTTTCCGAAACCATGATGGACTGATCGATAACCTGGCGACAGATTCCCAGAGTGATCGAGCCAGGCTCAAGGCCTCCCGCTGTACTCTCCGACAGGGTTGGCTGCTCAGGGTAGTCGACGATCCGGCCGGCCTGGATTGATTCATAGAGCACGCGCGAGTTCTCCGGCCAGCAACCGACGATCTGGGTGTGAGGTGAAGCGTGCTTGAGGTGAGCTCCAATTCCGGAAATGAGGCCGCCGCCGCCAACCGCAACAAACACGGCATCGATCGCGCCGGTCTGTTTCAGCAATTCGACGGCAATGGTGCCCTGGCCGGCGATCACCTCCAGATCA
>DASTPO010000078.1:0-11045 GCA_035762225.1 Candidatus Angelobacter sp. | reverse complement strand
TCCAGATCGGGATCGAGCCGGCAGAGACCTCCCGTATCGCCTGTCCATAAATGCCGGAACGGCTTGCCCGTTGCCGGGTTGATGGTTGTTCCGTTTAAAACCTGAGCGCCGTAAGGCAGGGTGAAACCGGTGGCTAAAAGTGTGTTCGACGCTGTGGGAGCCGTTTGCGCAACGGAATTCACAACTCCAAAAACAACAGCGACAATTGTCAAAATGCTAAGCCGGAAAAACCTTCCGATCGACGCGAAATCGTGAGCGCTTCTCCGTTGTGTGGTGCTTGTCTGCTTCGAACTTCTCATGGGCGTGCCTTGGCATGCCTTTCCCCCGGAAGCGGTGCAGTGGGAGCCATAGAGCGGAATCGTTGGCTAGTGCTTTCCTCAAGTCAGCGGGGATGCGCCTGCCACAGTCAATTCTCCGAACGCGTTTCTTGGAACGCAGATTGATCTGGGGAAGGCCCAACACGAACGGCGCGACCGTTCCGGTTTTGTACCGAATAGGCATGAAATTGCTTCTCAACTATCGCCTGAGTTTCTAATCGGGCCGCTAAAGGAAAATCGCTTATTGAAGATGGTCGCAGAGAATCCTCCCTGCTTCCTATAAGCGCGGCTGGTCCCGATGCATCCGCGGTTTAAGAGGGTTCCGGGTTCAGGACGCTTTTTTGACAAACGCGCCCAAAATGCAGCTTCTATTCGAACCGCATGATACTAAGGAATTCATTAAAAGCAAATTAAAATCTTTAATCTGCCGCTCGCCCTGCTCTCGCGATAAGCAAAAAAAGCCGGGCATCGAAGCCTGCCACTGTGCTGATGCGCGGTGCCCAGCCAGACTGTCAGTGCTCGATGCCCGGCATCTTGCCGGAAGCCCGATTCCGGCTCCCTTACCATCCCGAAGGACGGTAAAGAACTGAAAAACCTGAGCTTTGTAAGTTTCGTCCGATTTCCCATATCGGTTGCGCGAGCGTCATTGTCGGGTCCAGGAGCGGAGAACCCGGTTCCTGAGCGCAAGCAAGCAACCAGCTAAGAATTCAGAATCGCGGCAAGTGATAGCATCCTTCCGCGTCTTCACGCGACTCAAGAAGGATTAGAACTTTTGCCAATTTGCGATTCCGGGAAACCCGCTAGCAACGGAGAGGTATGACAAGCTGCAATGGTCGCTGGTACAAGATCACAGCGATTTCACGAGCGAAAGCCGCGTTCATTTCCGCCGGTGTCTTTCCTGCGCGTCTCGCGGAAGAGACTTGCTGCCGAAACTTTTTTTGGCTGTTCGGCTGCCGGACATTTACCCGGCTGGGAAGAACATAGTTGAATTCAACGGTCACTACCGGGGGGATGTCATCGTAGGGATCTGGGTCATAGGAGTCACAAGAGCAGTAGGCTGTCCCGACTAGGAAAAACATCAGGGCCAGAACCATACCGCGCAGAATCCTATGAGTCAGCAAAAACATCCTTCTGCCTAACCCCTCGCCTCGAGTGACGTACACTTTTCAACTTTCGCAAGCGTGACACGGAGATATTAGCAGAGATTTAGTAGAAGATTAAACTTTTTAATCTTCTGACCCAATGAAATCAATGACTTCGCCTGCGGAGGATGGGCATCGACTCCCGCATCACCTCTTACTTATGTCCTCCATCCACCAGGCTCTATCAGTGCGCGGCAACGTCGGCTTCCGCGCGCTGTAGATCCAGCGTGACCCGCTCGCCATTGATCAGCACAATGCTGCGATTGATCAGGTCCTGGCCGGTGCAGTCGTATTTCTCATAACACGCGAGCGCTGCAAACGGCGTCAGGAACTCCACGGAAACGCTAGTGGGCTGCACCGTCTGGTGGACGGTGGTGCTGAAGTCGATGCCCTCAAACTGTGGGTTGTCATGGAAATATTTCGCAACCGGCCGCACCAGGTGGGAGATATGCGATTCAAACGCCATGGCCGCAATCTTGTATTGCGAAGAGCCTGCCGGCTGTTCCAGGTCCGTCACCATATTCAACTGGAGATAGGCGCCATCGTGGAACGCGATAAATTCCGGTCGCGCGTAATCCACAAGATGGGCCTGGGCCTTGAGATCGGGCACGAGCCTTTGCAGGGTGGCGTCATACGTGGTCCGGAGCTTTTCCATTCGGAGCGGCGAGACATCTTTCGGGGCGTTGGCTTTGTCCCTGACCATCGTGCCCAGCTCTGATTCCGGAATCAGCTTTGAACTAACCAGCGTGCCTGGCTCGTGCGCCTCGGTGGAGAGCGTGGTCTGGGTTTTCCCGCCACGCTCGTGGCGCGCCAGATAGCTGTCTCTCACATCGACGGGCGCGTCGTCTCCGCTCAGCCACAGCGTGAATGGTTCTCCGTTGACAAAGACCTCGCTCTCCAGCAACGCGCTTTGCTGGGAATCCAGGTCAGCCGAACGCACCAGGCGCTCGGCAACTCCGCGCTGGAAAAGCATCATCACGTTTTCCGCGCCTTCGGTGCTCACCTTCAAAACCCGGCTGCGGACGTGGTGGGAAACCTCGATCGCATATGCATCAAAAGGTATGCTGCGGTCCAGCCGCGCAACCGACGCTTTCAGCAATGGAAGCACAACATCCTGGTAGGTCTTGCGCGCCCGCTGGTTCCGGTTCATCAGATCGGAAGAATAGGAAATGTAATAGTTCCCGGAAATCGCCAGCACGGTTTCACTATTAAACTTGTCAAAGTGGATGGAGCCTTGCGGAAGCTGCTTCTGCTGCGCTTCATCGATATCCAGCATCTGGCTGAAATAAAACGGGTAGGGAAAGTGCAGCGCGGCCGTATCCGCTCCCAGCAGCTGCAATTGCGTGATGTATTGCTTTTGCAGCACCCGTCCCACCGGATCTGTGACCCTGCCCAAAGACAACACCTGGGCGATCGAGGAAAGGCTCATCAACCCAACAACCGCGATTGCACGAACGACAAAACCTTTACTTCCCATAATTCACCCCTGGCGTTTGGTAAGGCGGATCGGCAACGGTCCGCATATATGCGATCACCGCACGGATCTCCTCCGGTTTTAGCGTCGCGCCGTAAGCCGGCATTTGCGGCGATTTGCCTAACGCAAGCCCGCCGTGCGCGATGATATTGGTTAGATCAGAATCGGTGATGCGATTCAGTGTACCGCCATCGCTGAATTGGTGCGGCGCTGGAGAAAGATTATCCAGGTTGGAAACCCGCTCGGGCGTCGATTCAGAGTCATGGCACCGGATGCAATACTGGTCATTGACTGCTTTGCCAACCGCCTGTTCATAGCCCAACGCAATCTCACGCAAGGCGAGCGTGGCATTTCCTCCAGCTTTCGGTGTCTCCGCGATCAGTTGATTATCGCCTGCAACAAAGCCCATCTGCACCTGCGCGGTGACCTGTCCGCTGGAGTCGGTCAAAGCCTGCGCCGGGTTGATTCGCATTCCCTCTCCACGGAAGTTGACCAGCGCTCCCGCAACCGGATTACCGTCTGCACCGTTTACCTGCACCACGACCGGTTGGGCCAGTGCCGATCCTACCTGGGCAATCTGTTTGCCTCCGCTGACCTCCGCGACCTGTACACCCTGCGCCTTGGCCTGAAGCTGTTGCTCGCCCGCATGGCGACAGGCAACCGCAGACGCAATCACCAGCACTGCTGCAATCCTGAGAAGCTTCATTTGCCACCTCCCTGCTTTGCCTTCAAAGTCATCAGGAAGGCGGTCAGGTCTCGCGCCTCATCCGCTTTCATGTTCAGGTTCGGCATCATCGTTCCCGGCCGCAGCGCGCTGGGGTCCTTCAACCAGGCGTACACCCACTGCGGCGTCAGGCGATTGCCCACCGACGAGAGCGCCGGCCCCACATAACCTTTGTCGTTCTTGTAATCCGCGATGTGGCACGCCTGGCACCCGTACTTGGAATAGAACAACTGCTTCCCTCTTGCCGCCGCATCGGCGCTCAAAGCGTGCGCATCCAGCGTCTGCGAATCGATTCCCGGCGCCTGATAGGCTGACAAAATATAATCCGAGAGCGTCTTGATTTCATTCTGGCTCAGGTTGAATTTCGGCATGCGCCGGATCAATGCCGGCCTCAATGTATTGGGATTCCTGAGGAATTCATCCAGCCACGCGCGCTGGACCGCACTGCCTTCACGCGTGAGCTCGGGCGCCATGTCGCCGCCCTTGCCGTTAATCGAATGGCAGCTGAGGCAGCGCAGATCATCCATCAGCCGTCCAGCATCGCCGCCCGGATGGTAGTTCGAGGGCTGCGTTCCGGAAAGAATGAGCTCGCGCGGAAGGGTCGCTGCTCGATCTGTTTGCGCCAGCAAGGCGGTAGTAAGCGCGTCGATCTGGGCATCAGCCAGTGTAAACTTCGGCATCTTCAATCCCGGCCCAAATGCTCGCGGATCATGAATCTTCCCTTCTAGATAGTCGGGAAGGTTGTGTTTCATCCCGGGCGCGAAGACCACTTGCGCCAGTGCGCGGCTCCCGACGCGCGACAGGTCGGGAGCAAAATTCTGTGGCGGGTTCACCCCGTTGATCCCGTGGCATGCGGCGCAACCGCTCTCCGTCACCAGCTTCTTACCCCGGGCAACGCTCTCAGCGTTCGCGGCCGCCAGTTTCACGTTGGACGCGTAGTCAGGGTCCTTTTTGCTTTGCAGGAAGCTCGCCAGCAAAGCATTCTGCTTCTCATCCAGACGATAGTGCGGCATGAGCGTGTCAGAATGATAATTACCCGGGTCATTGAGCCAGCGGCGCAGCCAGTCTCCATTCACTTTGTTGCCTACGCGAGTTAGCTCAGGGCCAAGATTGCCGCCCACCAGGTTGCCGGCGGCGTTCTGTATGGCATGGCAGGAGGAACAGAATGATGCTCCGTAGAGCGTCGCTGCCTCAGTGGCGGCGTCCGCTCCCAGAGCGACTGCCGGCTTCAACTGCACCCGGGCGGCTGGCGAAGCAGTGCTCTGTGCAATCAGAAAAGCGGAAATGTCAGCTGCATCCGCATCAGACAGCTGGAAATTTGGCATGGTCGCGGATGCCGCATAGGCCTGCGGGTCCTTGATCCATGCGTAGATCCATTCCCTGCTGGTTTTTTCGGCGATGTGCGTGAGAGGCGGCGGATTATCGGAAGGCTTCAGCTGGGTTCCATCCGGCTGGGTCACCGTGTGGCAGTGGACACAGCCCTGGTTGGATAACATGTGCCGGCCTTCATTCAATCGCGGTGTGCCTTCCACTCCGCTCAAGTGGCATTGCCCGCAGCCTGATTCAATAAAACGGGCAGGCAGCAGTGGTTGCTCCCAGGCTTCCGTGGTGTAATGCGCTTCTTCCACTGACGTAGCCGGACCCTGTCCGCGATGGCACATCACGCAGCCGAACTGGTCCAAATCATGCGGCACCGGCGGATGCTTTCTGAAGGGCTGCGATGTCGCGCCCACCAGGGATCCGCCCATGTTCACGTGGCAGGATTCACAACGATCCACCACTCCCAGCTTTGCGATCCACGTCTGGTGAATACCGCCCTGAAAGCTGCGAACCAGAGTGCCGCTCTGCCTTTCGCCGGCGATCTTCAGATAGGCTTTCTGATAATGGCGCCAGTCACTGAAATAATTTTTAGCGGGCGCAATCGCCAGGGAGAGCAGGAGCACCAGGCTCACAACGCCGAAATACGCAAGCTCCCGCAGCGTCGGACGGCTGCGCAAAGGACCGGGTTTGTTGTTTTCGTCCACTAGCTTCTCCAGGGCAGTACCCATGCCCATCCGGGACCGCGGAAAAATGTTCCTACCACCGTAAGCACCGTCAGCTCAACCAGAAACCATGTCATGATCCAGAATGAAAGAGGCTTCAATGACAGCCATCGCTGAAACCTGCTGGGCGATTCGTGTGAAAACCTGGACGACCACAGCATGATCCCGCCCACCACCAAAGTGGGCACCAGCGCAACGATCACGTCAAAGAACACCAGAAACAGGCAGAACAAAATCAGCACCGCGCTCAGCACCATCAGCCGGCGTTGGCGATCACGCGCCCACAGGCTTTCGCCTTCAATATTGATATTGAAATAAGGGATCACGATCAGGGCGCCCACAACCAGGCCTGGAATCAGAACACCGGCGACCACGGGCGGAAAATAGTGCAGGAGCTCCTGCAATCCCAGGAAATACCACGGCGCCTTCGCCGGGTTCGGGGTATGCATGGGATCTGCAATGCCTTCCAGCGGCGCATTGGCCAGCAGTGAAATCCATACCAGCAGCACAAACGCCACTTCCAGCGTAATGATGAAGCGGGTAAGAGCGGTGGGATACGTCATCACCCGCCCTTCATCCTGAGTCTTGACGTGGGGCGATGTGCGGCGCAGGATGAACGCAATGCGACGCGGGTTCTTGCGCACATCAGACTGCACTTCAGCTTGCATCTTGGGCGTATCGCTCATGACTTCTTCTCCGGAACATGCAGTCCGCCGTCTTTGCGGATCCGCCAGAAGTGCACACCCACCAGCAGAATCGCCGTAAGGGGCAGTATCACGCAATGGAGTACGTAGAAACGCAACAGCGCGTTGGCGTTCACTTCATTGCCGCCCAGCATCAGAAAGCGAATCTGCTTTCCCACCAGCGGCACCGCCTTCGCGATATTGGACCCTACCGTCACCGCCCAGTACGCGAGCTGGTCCCATGGCAGCAGGTAGCCGGTGTAGCTGAGCAACAAGGTGATCAGGAGCAGGAAGACGCCGATAACCCAGTTGAACTGGCGGGGCGGGCGATACGCGCCGCGATAGAAAACCTTGAACATGTGCGCGAACACCAGGAACACCATGGCATGGGCCGACCAGCGGTGCAGGTTCCGCAAAAACACCCCTGAAGCCACGGCAAATTGCAGGTCCTTCATGTCGGCATACGCCTGGGGCACAGATGGGTGGTAATAGAACATCAACAGAATGCCTGTGGCGATCAGGATGAAAAATGTGCTCAGGGTCAGCGCGCCCAGGTACCAGGTGGGACTGAAATCCAGCGCGCGCGTGCGCACTTTCACTGAAAAAAGATGAAGAAAGATGTTCTGTTGTACCGCCTGCGAGCGGTGCAGGTTGCTGGAGCCACTGCCACTGCGAAAAATCGTGCGCCAGACGTCGGAATTTCTGACCCGCTCGAACTCGCTCTTGATCGTTGTGGAGATGCTTGCCATGCTTATACCTTCACGTATTCCGGGGCCTTGAGCGTGGTGGAACGGTCGACCATGAGATATCCGTCATCGCTCAGCCAGACCTTCATCCAGGGCAGAGGCTGAGGCGCGGGACCGGCCACTTTGATTCCCTCGCGATTGAAACGGCTGCCGTGGCAGGGGCACGCGATCAGGTCCAGATCGGGTTTCCATGCCGTAAGACAGCCCAGGTGTGTGCAGATAGCGCCCAACGCATAAAAACCTTTGGAGCCGTTGATCAGGTAAATGCCGCTCTGCGGATCCAGGGTCACGCTGTTCGCGGGAAACTGATCGGGCTTGCCGGCCTTGACGATCGGAGGAGCCTCAAACAGCACGTTGGGCGAGAAAAACTCATAAGCAAACAGTCCGGCGCCTGCCGCAGCCACAATCAGCGATCCCACGCCGAGCTTGGCCAGCAAGTCTCGACGCCCGCAATCGCTGCATTCGTTGTCGTCCGGAATCGCGCCCGCCAGGGGATTGCCGGCGACCTGTGTTTTCACATCGCTCATTTGCCGCTCCTCAGATCGAAAGACTGAATGGGAATCAGGCCGGTAGGTTCAGCCGACCGGAAGTGAAATGCCTCCATGGTGATTTCTTTCACCGGGCACCGCATCGCGCACAAGCCGCAGCGAATGCAGCGGGTTTCATCCTTGACCATCACTGCGCCCATTACCGCTCCTGCGCCCAGCTCCTGCGGTTGAATGCCGCGCAACTCAACCTGGTACGCTGATTGGTTCTGCTCCAGATGCGCGACCACCGGCTCGGGAAATTCAAACTCCTCCAACGGGACTAGTTCCAGGCACTGCTCCGGGCACACGTCAACACAACCGCCGCAAAGAACGCACTCACTGCCGTCCACTTCCGATCCTTCAAATACCGTGTTGATCCAGCAATGCAGGCAACGTTGCGCCTCTTCAATGGCGGTGTGCTCGTCAAACCCTATCTCCACCTCCGTAACGCCGGTGCGGCGCTCCAGCGGGACCATGGGAACAGATTGCCGGGCGATCTCCATGTAGTTGGTAATCATCTGGTGCATGTCGAACACTTCAACTTCCAGAATGGGATCGGCATGCTTTTGTCCGCGGAGAAATTCGTCGATGCCCACAGCAGCGCGTTTTCCATCGGCCACGCTGTCAATGATCAGGCGCGGGCCGAAGACGCAATCGCCGCCCGCAAAAATCCCCGGCACGGAAGTCATCAGACTCTCGCGGTTGGCCTCGATCAGGCCGCGCTGTGAGACGGCAATCTTGCTGTTAGGCCCGAGGAAATCCAGATTGGGTGACTGCCCGATGGCCATAATCACCGTATCGCACTCCACCAGCGACTCGCTTCCCTTCACAAATTGCGGATTGAATCGCCCATTGGCGTCAAACACGCTGCTCGTCTTCACGGTCTCCAGCGCCGTGACCCGTCCGTTCTCGCCCACCATGCGGCTGGGCCCAAATCCGGCATGAATGATGACACCCTCGGTCTCTGCCTCCTCGACTTCTTCCAGGGCCGCGGGCATCTCATCGCGCCGCTCTATGCAGACAATATGCACTTCGCTGGCGCCCATGCGTAACGCGGAAAGCGAGATATCCACCATTTCATGAGACGCGACTGCGCCCACGTTTTTGGTCCAGTCCTGGTTGGGAATTTCATGCTGGCGCAACACTTCGCGGGCCGCGGAACGGGCAACGTCCATTGCCACGTTGCCACCGCCGATCACAGCGACTTTTTTCCCGATCGTAAATTTGTAGCCAAGGTTGACGTTCAGCAGGAAGTCAATTCCTTTATAAACGCCGTCCAGGTCAACACCAGGAATTGAGAGATCGCGGCTGCGATGTGCGCCCACAGCGATCAGCACCGCATCAAACCCCTGCGAACGCAGGTCTTCGATGGAAAAGTCCTTGCCCGCGCGTTGATTCAGTTTGAGTGTGACATCGCCGGTGGCCAGAATCTCCCTGACCTGCGCTTCCACCACATCACGGGGCAGCCTGTATTCCGGAATGCCGAGATACAACATGCCTCCCGGAACGGCAGCCGCTTCAAAGATTGTGACCTGATATCCCATCAACGCCAGATCGTGCGCGGCAGAGAGTCCCACCGGGCCGGCCCCGATTACCGCCACCTTAAACGGCAGCGTAGGCTGCTTTGCCGCCGGATTGGCTTTGAAATGTTTTGATTCCGGACCATAACGCTCAGTCAGGAAGCGCTTGAGCGCGCGAATCTGGATGGGCTTGTCTATCTCGCCGCGCCGGCAAGCGGTTTCACAGGGATGCGCACAAACCCGTCCGCAGATGCTGGCCAGAGGGTTCGGATCGCGGGCAAATCGGTAAGCTTCTTCAAAGCGCCCTTCGGCAATCAGGGCGACATATCGGCCGGCGTTGGTGTGGGCCGGGCAGGCCATCATGCAGGGGAAATTGGTATTCAGCCAATCCCGATTCACCGTTTTGTCTTGAAACCGTTTCTGCATGGGGGCTCTCGTTGACTGCAGATTTGCGGATTTACAGACTGCCTGGTTGCGGATGGGAGGAGAATGGCTTGGCCATTCTCCTCGCTTTGACTTATTGCAGCGCGACGTCGGCGGTTGTAGCGCCGCTTACGGTGATTTTCTTGGACTGCACCTTCTTTCCCTCGTGCCAGGCCGTCAGCGTATATTGCCCGTCGGGAACATCGGCTAGATTGTATTCGCCGTCCGCGCCGGTCTCGGCAAAATATGGCGTCGGCGAGACAATGATGAAGCCCGACATTTCTGGATGAACGTTGCAGAGCAACGTTACCACGCCAGGATCGTCAAACTTAAACGGTTTTTTCTGTCCTTGCGGCCAGGTTCCCATGTTGTGGGTCTTCTTCTTGTCTCCCGATATGTTGGGCCAGAACACGTTGTGCTGGACCTTGTCGCTGTTCAGGAACTCAACCGTCGTTCCTGTCTGGACAACCAGAACGTGCGGTGCAAATTGCAGCCCTTTCTGGTCCATCGTCACGTTCTTGCCGGCGGCAGGCGTCGGCGCGCCAGCCGACTCCAGGTAGACCACTGATTTTCCCGGTGTGACCTTTCCTTTCACGGACCCGGCCATGCATAGCTGCGTGGTTGCGAAGGTAATTGTCAGGAGCGCAAGCAGGTATTTAGTTTTCATGATTTCCTCGATGTATTTAATGTTAGTAAACCCATTCCAACGCCACTACCGCTGTGTTGGTACGGAAAGGATTGACCGCAATCGGCAGATTGGTAATCGGGTTGGTGACCACTGTCACAAACTGCCGAGGGCGAATCTGGTATTCGAAAGAAGCCTTGATATTGGCGTGGATCAGGAACTGGACGCCCGGCGTAATTCGGTTGCGGGTGGTGTTAAACGGAAGTGCGAACGGTGTTCCTGTGTTGAGCGCCAGGCCGTTGACGCGATCAGGACCGGAATTCACGGCATCCCACCGCAGAACTGCCATCAACCACGGATGAACCAGGTAATCCGCCTGCATGAACCCACCGGTAAATGTCACCGGCGTGCCATGAACAAAACCAACCGGAACCGGGCCAGTGGGATCAATCGGCAACGGCACCAGCCCGCCGGTGTTATCTACCGGCAGCAAGTCGTTGTCATGACCCCGCATGAACAAGCCATAGATGTTGAAGTTACGATAATTGAAGCTGAAATCGCCGCCGGCGCGATAGAACGGTTCCCGCGCCGTCAGCACCACAGGCGTGGCAGCAAGATCTTCGCCGCTGAAGCGCTGCACTGACCTGCCATAGAAATAAAACGTTCCAAAATTGATGTACGTGTGGTCACGCGGCCCCGACGCTCCGGCGGCCTGCACTGCGTTCCGGCTGGCTGGATCGCGTTCCAGATTGAAGCGATAGGAAAAGCGCGCATACAGGTCTTTGAAGTTCGAATCCGAAGCGAACCCCGTGGGGGACGGCA
>DASTPO010000077.1:0-2161 GCA_035762225.1 Candidatus Angelobacter sp. | reverse complement strand
ATGAGGCTCCACGTTTGCAGGATCACTCTTGAGCTGCGCGGCCAGGCTGCCCGCTTTGACGCCGGCCGGCATCGGCGCGAGAGTGGACAATTTGCCGGCAAAGAGGCCATTGATAAAGACCAGCCGCGTGGCAAATTCCGTTACAGCGAAAGGTTCGAGCTGCTGCTTGGTTACGTTCTCCGCGCCGGCCAATTCGAACTGAGTATTGCTTACGGGAGCAACATTGGTGAAGCGCCAGTCTTCGTCATGCGTGGTGGGAAAGCCGGTTTCGGAGAAACGGGCCAGGGCTTCCTGACGCAGCGATTGCAGCCAGCGCGGCTGGGCGCCAAGCCGGCCCTTCAAATGTTCGAATGCCTCGAGATATTTTTCCGGGGCCTGGGTTGCTGTTATCACGATTAGTCAATCCTCTTGAATTCTGTTTCCTGAGACCGAGTGGAGCAGGCCTTACGGCCTGCGGCCAACCTGCCCCTGACATCGGCTTCAGCCGCTGGGGTACCGCAGTGGCTAAAGCAAAAAATAATTGCTTTTAACACCGGGCTAAAGCCCTGCTCCAGCCGCTACTACCTGGAACTAACGCTTCCCAACCAGCTCCGGCTCGGTCCAGCTGTAGCCTTTTGCTTCGAGTTCCAGCGCCAGTTCCGGCCCACCTGACTTCACGATGCGGCCATTCACCAGGACGTGGACAAAGTCGGGCACGATGTAGTCGAGCAGCCGCTGGTAGTGTGTAACCAGGACCATGCTGCGCTTTTTGTCCCGCATGGCATTCACGCCCTTGGCGACGATCTTCAGCGCATCAATATCGAGACCGGAATCGGTTTCGTCCAACACCGCGAGCTTGGGTTCGAGAACGGCCATCTGGACAATTTCATTGCGCTTCTTTTCGCCGCCGGAGAAACCTTCATTCACCGGACGGTTCAGGAAGCGCTCGTCCATCTCCAGCATGCGCATCTTCTCTTTCAGCAGCGGGAGGAAGTCCATGGCGTCCATTTCGTCCTGGCCGCGGAATTTGCGGATGGCGTTCAACGCCGCGCGCAGGAAGTAGGCGTTGCTGATCCCCGGAATCTCAACGGGATACTGGAAAGCCATGAACAGCCCTTCGCATGCAGCATCTTCCGGCTTCATCTCCAGAAGATCTTTGCCGTCAAAGGTGACCGAACCGGCGGTAACTTCATAGCTCTCGCGCCGCGCCAGCACCTGGGCCAGAGTGCTCTTTCCGGAGCCGTTCGGCCCCATGATGGAATGCACCTCGCCGGGGTTCACGGTAAGGTTGATTCCCTTCAGAATTTCGTTGCCATGCACGCTGGCATGTAAATTTTTGATTTCGAGCAGACTCATCGTTTATCCAACACTCCCCTCAAGACTGATGCTGAGTAATTTCTGCGCTTCCACGGCAAACTCCATTGGCAGCTCTTTAAATACCGCCTTGCAGAAGCCGTTGATGATCATGCTGACGGCCTCTTCCTTGGAGATGCCGCGCTGCTGCAGATAAAAAATCTGGTCTTCGCCGATCTTGGAAGTTGATGCCTCATGCTCCATGCGGGCACTGGCGTTCTTGACTTCGATATACGGGAAGGTGTGCGCGCCGCACTTGTCGCCGATCAGCAGCGAATCGCACTGGGTGTAATTGCGCGCGCCTTTTGCGCCCTTCAGGATCTTCACCATGCCGCGGTAGGTATTCTGTCCGTGGCCGGCGGAGATGCCCTTCGACACCACGGTGCTTTTGGTGTTTTTGCCGATGTGGATCATCTTGGTGCCGGTATCGGCTTGCTGGTAATTGTTGGTGAGGGCCACGGAATAGAACTCACCTACAGAGTTATCGCCCTGGAGGATGCAGCTGGGGTACTTCCAGGTGATGGCCGAGCCGGTCTCCACCTGCGTCCAGGAAATTTTGGAATTCTTGCCCAGCGCCTTACCGCGCTTGGTGACAAAGTTGTAAATCCCGCCTTTGCCTTCCTTGTCGCCGGGATACCAGTTCTGGACCGTGGAGTACTTGATGGTGGCGTTGTCGTGCGCAATCAGCTCGACCACCGCGGCGTGGAGCTGGTTCTCATCGCGGATCGGCGCGGTGCAGCCTTCCAGATAGCTCACGTAAGCGCCTTCATCGGCGATGATCAGCGTGCGCTCAAACTGCCCGGTGTTCTGCGCGTTGATGCGGAAATAG
>DASTPO010000076.1:0-2970 GCA_035762225.1 Candidatus Angelobacter sp. | reverse complement strand
CCAGGCCGGAATCGGCGTGCCCTGGATCGCACCGGAAAAGAACTTGATCCACGCATTCACATGGACCACGATCTCCCAGATGGAATGAGCGTTCGCGATGGGATGCGCCTGTGCCTGTGGGGCGCTGACGCCATGAAGTATTTCGCGCAGCGAGTCACCGTACCACGCTTCTCCGTTGATGGTTGAGGCAAGTTGATAAGCGATGCGATTGCATTCTGTATTCATAAAAATAGCGGCTGGCCAAAAAGATGATAGCCAGCCGCCGCTTGATTCACAAGATTACACATGAAAACAAAGCAATAACCACAAAGGACACAAAGTAACACGAAGGTCCGGGCTTACCGCACTCAGAACCTTTGTGTTCCTTCGTGTCCTTTGTGGTTAAATCCGGGTTTTAGGCCCTCACGTATTTCCCTGCGTCAAGCAGCCGGGCTGCAATCTGCTGGGTCAGCGCGATCACGTTGAACGGCTCATGCTTGAACAGCCGCCGCAGGATCACCAGTTGCGTGCGCAGCATGTCGCCTTCTGCCACTGCGGCTACCACCTTCTTCGCCGCCGACTCAACCTTGTCAAACGACTGCGTCAGGCTGACCTGGGCCATGGCAATCGCCAGCGCGGACTTGGCTTCACCCTGGCTTTCAATCAGCTTCTGCGTGCGCAGGACCACTGAATCCATGGCATAAATCTCAATCACCATGTCGGCAATCGCGGAAAGCACTTCCTGCTGCTGCTCGATGGCCGCCATGTATTTCTGCACCGCCGCCCCCGCCAGCATCAATCCGGCTTTCTTGGCGTTCGCCACCAGCGTGCGCTCCGCAGCCAGCGGGCCTTCCAGCGGTTCAGCCGAGCTCGGCCCCGACATGATTTCGTCCGTCAGCTTCTTGATGGCCGGCATCAGCGGCAACTGGCCCTTCATCGCGCGCTTCAGCAGCCAGCCGGTAATGATCATGCGGTTGATTTCGTTGGTGCCCTCAAAAATGCGGTTCACGCGCGAGTCGCGATACGCCCGCTCCGCCGGATACTCTTCCACAAAACCGTAGCCGCCATAGATCTGCACCGTCTCGTCCACCACATAGTCCAGCATCTCTGAGCCGAAAACTTTCAGAATGGAACACTCCACGGCGTACTCTTCAATGTTCTTCGCGGTCTCCTTGTAGACGTCGGGAGAATTCTTGTCGATATCGGACATCGCGGAATCGATCATGCCCACCGTGCGGTACGACATGCATTCACCGGTGTAAACACCCACCGCCATGTTGGCCAGTTTTTCCTGAATCAAACCGAAGTCAGCCAGCGTCTTGCCAAACGCCTTGCGCTGCTTGGCATAAGCGATGGAGTTGTTGAGCGAGTTCCGCGCTCCGCCCACTACGCCCGCGCCCAGCTTGTAGCGGCCGATGTTCAGCGTGTTGAAGGCGATGACGTGGCCTTTGCCGATCTCGCCCAGCAGGTTGTCTTTGGGCACGCGGCAGTCATTCAGGATGATCGGCGTGGTCGACGAGCCGCGAATGCCCATCTTCTTTTCTTCCGCGCCCGACTGGAAGCCGGGGAAGTTGCGCTCCACAATAAACGCGCTGAACTTTTCGCCATCCACCTTGGCAAAGATAATCACCACATCGGCAAAACCGCCGTTGGTGATCCACATCTTTTCACCATTCAGGATCCACTCCTTGCCGTCCGGCGAGAGCACGGCCTTGGTGCGCGCGTTCATCGCGTCAGAGGCCGAGGTGGATTCCGAGAGAGCATATGCAGCGATCAGTTCGCCCGTCGCGAGCTTGGGCAGATACTTGGCCTTCTGCGCCGGAGTGCCAAAATAGACGATCGGCAGCGACCCAATTCCGGTATGCCCGCCAAACGCCACGCTGAAGCTGCCGGAAACGGAGAGATGTTCGGCGATGATGGCCGAAGAAATCTTGTCCATGTCCGAGCCGCCGTACTGCTCCGGAATGTCGACGTTGGCGATCCCGATCTCGCACGCCTTCTGGATCAGCCCGCGTGTCACGGCGAACTCCTTGTGCTCGATCTTTTCCACGTTGGGCAGGATTTCATTGCGGGCAAAATCCTGCGTGGTTTGCGCAATCTGCTGGTGCTCTTCGCTCAGGTCTTCCGGGGTAAAGACCTGCTGGGTAGCATGCTCTTCAATCAGAAAGCTGCCGCCGGTAAGTTTGGTTTTGTTTGGGACTGCCACTGTTGCCATTGTTTCTCCTCTTTTTTAACCACAAAGGACACGAAGGAACACGAACGTTATTTCCAACCGGTACCCTCGACCAGCCGTTTAATGCCATCCTTCAGGTGTAAAACATTGAAATTGATGATTAGACCCAGATGTTTCTTACTAAGCTTCATGTAGGAAAGAACTTGAGCAACGTGGATGCGCGAAATCTCTTCCACTGATTTAAGCTCAACTACCACAAGGTCGTTCACAAGCATGTCTATCCGGTAACCCAGGTCGAGCTTGATTCCGTCGTAAACCACAGGTAATCCCACCTGGATTTCAACCCTGAACCCGGCTTTCCTTAGTTCATGCGCGAAGCAGGCTTCATAAGCGCTTTCCAACAGGCCCGGCCCTAAAGCAGAATGTACTTTCAAAGCGGCAGAAATCACACCATGACTGATTTCATCGGCCGTCATATTCTTGGGTGCGAGTTGCGAAGCTGCCGTTTGCGACATGCCTATCTTCTCTTCCTTTGTGTTCCTTCGTGTCCTTTGTGGTTAACCTTCGACGGTCACTGGATATTCTCAAAAATCCCCGCCGCGCCCATGCCCCCGCCGATGCACATGGTCACTATTCCATATCGGCCATTGCGGCGTTTCAGTTCACGCAAAAGCGTTGCCGTCAGCTTTGCGCCGGTGCATCCCAGCGGATGGCCCAACGCAACCGCGCCGCCGTTGGGATTGATCTTGTTCGGATCAAGCCCTGCCTCCTTGATTACCGAAAGCGCTTGCGCCGCAAAGGCTTCGTTCAGTTCAATC
>DASTPO010000075.1:0-9274 GCA_035762225.1 Candidatus Angelobacter sp. | reverse complement strand
CCAACGCTTCACCATGCTCGC
The DNA here is from genome assembly GCA_035762225.1 of Candidatus Angelobacter sp. Taxonomy (GTDB): domain Bacteria; phylum Acidobacteriota; class Terriglobia; order Terriglobales; family Acidobacteriaceae; genus Angelobacter. The sequence goes on along the minus strand of DASTPO010000075.1, from coordinate 9,253 downwards.
CCATAAACTGCTCTGCCAGAGTTGAACCCATGGAGTGTCCCAGCAGGATGATTGGCGCGCCCGGATGCCGGACCGCGATCTCACGATTCAGCAGCCACAGATCGTCAACACACTTGCGCCAGCCACCGTGCTCAGCAAAAATCCCCAACTCCTGCTCTGACTTCGCCGTGCGGCCGTGCCCGCGATGGTCATTGGCATACACCGCAAATCCCGCGGTCGTGAGCGCATCCGCCAATCGCGCATAGCGCCCCGCGTGTTCCGCCAGGCCGTGCGCAATCTGCACCACGGCCTTCGGTTGTTCAACCGGCAGCCAGCGGTAAACAAAAAGATCAATTCCGTCTGCGGTTGCCAAAGTGAAGGTGAATGGGGGATTTATCGGCATGGTGTGGTCCGGGTGGCTTGAGAGTTCTCGCGTCGCACCCAAAGAGCACCTGAATAATATCGCAACACATTCATTCGCCCGCACTGGACGTCGATCGCAGTAGGGCCTTTACACCGATGTCCCTCTCGCGCCGCAAGCTATAATCAGCCAGCAACCTCCATTTTCGTATTCCGCAAGGAGCTTTCCATGTCCCGCCGCATTCGCCTTTCCATATTTTTTCTTTTCTCCGTCGCGCTTGTTGGCGCTGCCCAGGCGCAGGCACAGGCCGCGCCCGCGCCGCAAGCCAAGCCGCGCCGCTTCCTGATGTGGAAAGCTACCTCGCCCACCAACACCATCTATCTGGTTGGATCAATCCATGTGGGCGACAACAGCATGTATCCTCTGCCCGCGGAGGTTGAATCAGCCTTCGCCGCGGCCCGGATCCTCACCGTGGAGATCAACATCAAGAATGCTGACCAGACCAAGGCCATGGGCCTGATCCAGCAATACGGCATGTATTCCGGCGATGACAGCCTCTCCAAACACATCTCCAAAGAGACCTCAGCCGAACTGGACGACTTCTGTAACAAGCACAGCCTTCCCCGCGCCGGAGTGGAGCACCTCAAACCCTGGGTGGTGGCTGTAACCATTGCCGCGCTGGCCTGGCAGAAAGCCGGCGAGGACCCCAATCTCGGCATCGACATGCATTTCCTCAATGAAAGCAAGCCGCCCCAGCGAATCGACGAACTGGAAACCATGGAGTCGCAACTCGGGCTGTTCGTTGACGCCACCGAAGCCGAGCAGCAGGGCCTGCTCGAATCCACCCTGAAGCAGGGAGATAAAATCTCCGAGATGATCAAGAAAATCCAGGCGGCTTACGTCGCGGGCGACCCCGACGCGCTGCAAAAACTCATGGACGAAGAGACCGACATGGGAAGCAAGACCCTCACCAAAAAGCTGCTGGATGACCGCAACGTGGCCATGACGGCCAAGCTGGAAGAGTATTTAAAAGGCAAAGAGAACGCGTTCGTGGTGGTGGGTGCGGCCCACATCATCGGCGACAAGGGCGTAGCCAAACTTCTTCGTGATAAAGGCTACAAAGTGGACCAGGTAACCGTGGTGGCGAAGTAGCCGCTGCTTAAAACAAGGTTCCTGTTTCCGCTACCGGCGCGGCCGGCGTCACCTCGCGGATGATCTCCGCATCATCGTTGTCGGCATTGCCCACTCGTGTCCCGACTGGATATTTCTTCATCCCGCGCGCGTCGAACGGCTTCAGCACGTCCGCGACTCCGTCCGGATCGTTCATCCCCGGGTCCAGCCACAAGTCATAATCATCGCGCTTTACGATCACCGGCATGCGGTCATGGATGCTCGCGACCAGCGGATTGGCCGCCGTAGTCAGGATGGTAAAGCTGTTCAGCGCCTGCCCCGCCGGGTCCCGCCAGCGCTCCCAAAGACCGGCAAAGGCAAAGAGCGAATCGTCCGCCATGCCGATGTTGTATGGCTGTTTTTCTTTGCGGCTGAGCTTCTGCCACTCGTAGAATCCATCCGCCGGCACCAGGCAGCGCCGCTTGCGCAAGGCTTCGCGAAATGCCGGCTTCTCCGCCGCGGTCTCGCACATTGCATTGATGGTCTTGAATCCGATGGACGCGTCTTTGGCCCAGTAAGGAACCAGGCCCCAGCGCATCAGAGAGAATTTCCGCCGCGGCAATTTCTTGTCCTGGCGGACAATCGCCGCTTCCTGGGTGGGAGCAATGTTGTAGCGCGGCGTCCAATGCACCTCGTTCTCATCCACGTCGAAGTGCTCCGCGATGTATCTCTCTTTAGCCGAAAGCCGGTAGCGTCCGCACATGGCGCGTTTACTTGCGGCCTTGCTTTTCCAGCCCGACTCCCGCCGGCATCGCGTCTTTGCCGTTGGGCTGATACTCCACAATGTATCCCGCCACCGCGCTTGCCGCGACGGTGTAGGGGCTGGCCAGGTACATCAATCCGGGCCCGCTCCGCCCGGGGAAGTTGCGGTTCTGCGCGCTGATCACCACCTGGTCCGGCCGCGTTGACACTCCCGGCCCCGCGTTGATGCATGCCCCGCAGCTGGGCTCAATCACCTTCGCGCCGGCGCGCTTGAACACGTCAAGATAGCCTTTGCGCACGCAGTATTCCCTCGTCTCCTGCGAGCCGAACTGGACAAAGAACTGGCAGGATTCCGCTACGCGTTTTCCCTGCTGCAACGCCTCGGCCAGCACTTGCGCGTACATATCCATATCGGCGTTCTTGCCCGCTGTGCAGGTTCCGCCATAAGCAATCTCCACCGGGACCGGCGTATTCATGTCGCGAATGTATTTGCCATTGCCCGGATCGCCCGGCGTCGCCACCATGGGCGTAATCTCGTCCGCGTTCAACTCGATCACATGCGCGTACTGAGCGTCGGGATCGCTGAACATGCCGTCACAGTACTTTTCTGCCTGCGCCCGCGACATCCCGCGGCGCTCCATCAGGAATTCCACGGTCTTGGCGTCCGGCGCGACAATCCCGGTAAAGCCGCCGATCTCCGCCGCCATATTGGTCATGGTGGCGCGTTCGTCCACGCTCAGCGCCTCAATCGCCTCGCCGGAATACTCCATCACCTTGGCCAGGGCTTTGCCGCTGCGAATATAGTCCATGCTCAACAGCAGAAGGATGAAGTCTTTGGCAGTCACATTCGGCCGCCGTTTGCCCCGCACCAGCACCTTCACTGACTCCGGCACCTTCAACCGGACGTCTTTGGTGATCCATGCGTTGAACACGTCGGTGGTGCCGATCCCAAACGCGATGCATCCCACCGCGCCTACGTGCGGCGTGTGGGAATCCGAGCCAACATTCATCTGACCCGGCAGCGCATACATTTCCGCCACAATCGAATGGCAGATTCCCTCTGACCCCTTGCGGTCCTTCAATTCGCCGTGCAGCTTGATGCCCTGCTTGGCGGAGAAATCTTCCTGCTTGTACTTGAGCTGTCCCGCCAGGTCCAGCAGTCCCATCTTCTTCTTCTCTTCCGAAATCACATCGTCCAGGAACGTCAGGTGGTCGCGGAAAAACAGGATCGTTGAAGGATCGTTCACCTTGGCGTCTTTGCCGACAAAATGCTCAAAGAAGATCGCCGACATCGGGGTGACATATTCGTGGCTGAAGCGGAGATCGGTCCGGGCAAAACCGGAATCACCCGGCTTCACATAGGCGACGCCCGGCTCGTTCTGCTGGTTCAGCATGTGTCGCGCAAAAATCTTCTCCGCGATATTCATCGGCCGCTTGCCCGTGGTCACCGGCGGCAGAAAAACCTTTTTCTGCATGCGCGCCACGTTGAACGGGAAAAGCCCGCCGTACTCAATCACCTGCCGCGTGATGTCGTCTTCGCCTTCGGTGAACTTCGCCAGGGGAATTTCCTCTCCGGCCCTGACCCGGTCGATCAGGCTGAAGTCGGTTGAGGTGAGCACCCCAAGGTTCTGGCAGTTCTGTTTGTAAATCCGCTCAATGTTCTCCGCGATCACCAGCTTGATGCCGGCACACAGCTCCGCATAAGGCGACTGCTCGCGGCTGGACCCTTTTCCCCGCCGTTTTCCGCTCACGGCCGCCACAAAGCCGCCCGCTTTCACATCACCGCGCTTGATCGGCAATTCATTGCCGCATTTCAGGCCGGTATAAGGCCATTCACCCAGCTTCTCGTCAAAAAAGAAGCAGATGTGCGCCGGCGTGATCTCATCCGTGGAGATATCGTCGCGCAGCTTGGGATTGTTCTGCGGGTTCCTGGTGTCCCACGGCAGGTCTTCACCGGCCAGTTGCCGGCGAATCAGCTCGGGATCTTCAGTCAGGAAAAGTATACGGCCCTGAAAGGTGCACCGATCGGGGCGCTTCTGGATGGGGCGGGTAAGCAAAGAAGGTTCCACAACTGGAATTCTAACAAGATTGGCCTGACTTTGCAGGAAGTCAGGCCTTGCATTCGGCTACTCTAAACCATGCCTGCAAACACCAGAAGCTAAACCATCACTTCCTTGTTATCCTGTACTCACGATGCCTAACTGCCTGAAATGCGGCACATCTCTTGCCGTGAATGAAGAAGGAGTCGCGCCGGTCCTGTGCGACCGCTGTGCCGGAGTAGCTACCGGGCGCGCTCGCCGGGCGATGTCCTTGGGCGGCCTGGGCCGTTCTCCCGTGACGCTCGCTCTCATCGCCATTAACGTCGTGGCTTTTATCCTTCAGCAGGTTCCGGGCTTGAATGTAACCTTTTGGGGCGAAAACATCGGCCCGCTGACCCTCAGCGGCGAATACTGGAGGCTGTTCACGGCCGGCTTTCTCCACGCCAACATACTCCATATCGGTTTTAACATGTGGTGTCTGTATAGCCTGGGAATGCTATCCGAGCGTCTCTTTGGGAAATGGCAGACTTTTGCGATCTATATGATCACTGGCGTGGGCGGGGCGCTGCTGAGTATTGCCCACAGCCCCAATCACGGCGAATTGGGAGCATCCGGTGCGATCTTCGGCATCGTAGGCGCCGTGATTGCAGGAGTGAAATTCGGCGAATTCAACATCTCGGCCGGCGAAAAGCGGGCTGTCGTAAGCAGTGCCGTCAGCTTCACTGTCCTGAATTTCGCTCTTGGTTTCTCGGGCATTGGAATGTTCGGCAGTGTCGACAACTTTTGCCACCTCGGTGGCCTGGTGAGCGGACTGCTCATCGGCCTGCCGCTCGGCGCCTTCCATCGCAAGCATCTTTTGCAGCTGGCCACCGTCGTGGTCACCAGCGCGGTCCTGGTGGTTGCCGGCCGGGAGTTGGTGCAAACTCGCGGCCCTGAGGCGCAACGGAATTTGTCACGAATTGCGGCACAGCAGGGAGATTTCGTGTGGGAGGCAGAGCTTCTGGAGAAATACATTCGTTCCAATCCAGGCGATGAGCAGGCGCTGCTGGATCTGGGCACCGCCTATGCCACCATCGGGCAGACGGAGAAAGCCGTTGACTCGTTTGAACACGTCCTGGCCTTGAATCCGAATTCTGAAGAAGCAAAGCAGGCCCTGCAGGAGTTACGCGGCAGCTCTGACCTACAGAAAAAATAACGCCTGCGTCAGCCGGGCCGGGACTTAAAGCTGTTCGCCGCTATTCTCGATCGCCCGCCAGGTAAGCGCCACAAATGCCACCGCAATTCCCGCATACACTGCCAGACAGATCAGCCACTCGCCGCGGCTGATGTCAGCTGCTACGCCGAAACTCACAGTCAGAAAATAGTAGGGATTCAGGTACAGCGGCATGCGTAGATAGTGCGGCATCTGCGACTCCGGAAGGCCAGGGTGTGTGGTAGTCCATCGCGAAAAAATCAGCAGAAAAGCCACGAGCGTGATTACCGAGAGCACAATCACGGCGGCGTAAGTGACGGCAGTGGAATGTACGCTTCGCCGGAAGGTCGCGGAAAAGTACAGGCCCATCGCGGACACAGCAGCAACAATCAACATGGTGGTGAGCACGGCGAAAAGCAGTTCCGTCAGCCCCACGCCTCCGAGAGTGAGCGCCAGGGCCATGATGGGGAGGCCGGTGCACAGCAGCAGCCCCACGAACAGCAATGACGCGCTGAACTTGCCGAACCATATCTCCCTTGGCCGCAACAGGCTGGTGATCAGCGCCCCCAGCGTCCGTTGTTCCTTTTCGATCGTCACCGAACCTGCGCTGAACACCGGCACCAGCAGGAGAAGCAGCGTCAGCTGCGCATAGGAAAGGGTCAGAAATGTTGAAGCGCCCACCGTTGCGCCCTGCAGGCCCTCCGACGCGAAGTTTTCCTGGGTGACAATGTAATAAGCCAGCACCACCGTGGCGCCCATCGCCACCAGGTAGAGCGTGGGCAGGATCCAGCCCCGCTTCTCGCGCATGCGGAGGTTCAGCTCTTTGCGCACCATCGGGTTCATTGCTGGCCTCCGAACATCTGCTGGTACTGGCTTTCCAGCGCACTGGCAGGTTGTACCTTGAAAACGCCTACGCCAGCTCCAGCCAGGGCCTTAACCACCTGGGCAATCTGCTCCCGGCCGCCAAGCACTGAGATTCGCAACGAACCTTCGGACGACGCGAGCACCTGCACGCCTCCAACTCCCCGCGCGATCTCCTGCGCCTGCGCTGACGGTAGAAACTCAATCTCGTAGACCACCGGCCTTGGATCACCGGCCGCACCCGCCGTCTGCGGTTGTGCCTGCCCCATGTTTTTGCCGTCAGCTATGAAAACGATGCGCGTACAGACATCTTCCAGGTCGCTCAGGATATGCGACGAGACCAGGATTGTGACGCCGCGGCGATGAAGCTCCTTGAGTTGACGGCGCAGTTCCAGCCGCGCCAGTGGATCAAGCCCCGTTGCCGGCTCGTCCAGCAGCAATAGCGCCGGCCCATGGAGCAGGGTCTTGGCCAGCACCAGGCGCTGCTTCCATCCCAGCGAAAGATGTTCTACAAACGCGTCGGCCCGGTCGGCCAGGCCGGACCACTCCAGAATTTCGTCCACAGCAGCATTTCTTCGATGCGCGGGAAGATGATAGGCGTCAGCAAAGAAGCGCAGGAACTCCCGCACCTTCATGTCCTGGTACACGCCCGGGACATCCGGCATATGGCCAACCAGCTTCCGTACTGCGCGCTTGTCGTGGACAAGATCGAGGTGGTTCACCATCGCTACTCCGCTATCCGGCGCCAGCAGCGTTGCCAGTATCTTGATCAGAGTCGTCTTCCCAGCGCCATTTGGGCCAACCAGCCCCACCAGCTCGCCCGGAGCCACGTGGAGATCGAAAGAGCGCAATCCGCGATCTCCTGGATAAAGCTTCTGGAGCGCCTCCACCTGGATCATTTTGGCCTCTCCAGCGTCACCAGAAACAGAGTTGATACCCTGTTTTGCGGGGAAATCCCCTCCAGACGCCCGGTAACCAGGGGCTGCTCCGTAAAACCTACAAAGGTCAGCGTATTTCGCGGTGAGGGTGATGTAAACGGTTCGCTGGTCAGAAACTCTGCCAGCTTGAATTCCGGCTTCACAGGCGCTTGGTGCCTGTCGCGAAACGGGAACATGCGCTGTGACAGCCTCTGTTCAGGTTTACCGCCCGTTCGGACGTTTCCGCCGTTGGGCAGAGGGCCAAGGTCATAGAACACTCCGCTTCTAAAGTCAATCAATGCGGATTGAGGAAAATTTTGCCCGGTGTCATTTCTAAGAACTCCATCTTTGATTCGCACCGTCCCCGCAAGCTGCTGAACGCTCCGAAACTCAAGATCACGGAATGAAAAGCGCAGCATCTCCAGGGGTACATGCTGCTGTTTTGCATCCACCAATATGTCCGATAGTTCGCCTTGCCGGTTTTCATTGTCGTCATTCCACAGATTTGCCGCGTCGCTGGCCCGGAACAGCGGGTCGCGGCCCGGGGAAGATATTACGGCGTTTGCGGGAACCGCCAGCACCACGTCCCTGACCTGGGGAGATGCGACGCGAAAATGATGTTCCGCCACTCCGATACTGCTCTTGTCGTCCATGAAGCAGACTGTGGCCTCGTCCAGAGCAAAATGCGTCATTTTTCCGCGCATGCTGATGGAATAAAACAGGACCGCAAACAGGATCGCGATGCCGGGAACGGTCAGCCAGCCCAATTCCACCTTGCCGATGCGACGAAGCACGAAGAAGTTGATGACCCCGACCACCACCGTGTAGAACACCATCCAGAAAATCAACCAGCTCAAACGGGGAAACACAAATCTGGTCCCCGTCCATTGCATCAGTTGAGATCCGCCGATCATAAATCTAACAGTGAATGAACCCTCGCCGGTTCGCTGCGTCTTCTCCGGCTGGAACATCTCTCTCAACTGCTGCCCGGAAGAGGTGTTCACAAATCGAAGGGTTCCGTTCCCGATCGGCACCTTGCGAGTATCGTCAGTGCGATAAGCCGCCAGGAAATCCCGTGGCGCCACATCAGAAACGACAATCACATCCCCGCCAAAGCGGGCGTAGTTTTCGAGGGCGTCTCGAGCTGAGCTATTGTCGATGGGGCCGCCAATGATGACCGTCCGGGCCGGTTCCCAGGCGAACCACGATTGCGGTGGCTCGGTAATCGAGACGATCTTCAGCTCTCGCTCTTTGGCATTCTGCTCTTCCACGCTGCGCCCGAAGCGCACAGCATCCGAAATCGCCTTGCAGACTGAAGGCGCAGCGCATACCACTGCAATCAGTCCGGATGCCTCTGTTGAAATATCTCCTTCGTCGGAGCTCACGCTGAGCCCGCCCGCGTTTACCTGCTCGACCTTCAGCTTGTTCCTGGTGCCAGTCAGTACCGGCAAATCAAAGGTGCGGGTCTCGCCGGCATTCAGGCGTATTTCATGGTCGGCATGGTAATTCTGAGACCTCTGATAGGAGCCGGTCACGCGCAAGACATAAGTCTCAGCCCGCGCTGAGGGATTGGACATCTCAACACGCAGCCGCTGTGGACCCGAATATCCCACATATCCTTGCAGGCCGACTTCGCGGATGTGGACTTGCGCCGCGCAGTTCAGCGCAGCCAGCAGCAGCACCAGGAATCCTGGATAGACCCGTAGTAGTCTCACGAAAGGTGCTCTATTCTGCCTTAAGTTGACTGTGGAGTCCAGTAACTATAGCTTTTCCCTGAAGTGCTCAGACGCTGAAGGTAAACCTTCAACCCGACCTTGCATAATGGCTTGAAACTCCCGCAACAATTCTTCATGCAGCAAGGTATTGCTACCCAGAACCTCCCGGCTATCGATATTGAATGGACCGCCTTTGAAGTTCGTCACCTTCCCGCCGGATTCCTCTACCAGCAACACTCCCGCTGCGGTGTCCCAGGCATTCAGGTTGAACTCCCAGTAAGCGTCATAGCGGCCACAGGCCACATAGCACAGATCGA
>DASTPO010000074.1:0-14532 GCA_035762225.1 Candidatus Angelobacter sp. | reverse complement strand
GCGCGTGTGCCAGGGTACCAGATGTATTCGTCCATTCTTCAGAGGGCATTTCTCCGTGCCGGGCAGAAAGTCTCCTAAGCCCTTCAAAAAGAACGTAAACAAATCATAAAACAGGACTAATCAAGCCAAAAATCCGTGGTACCATTGCCGGTTCTGAACTGAAGGTGGGGTTCCGACGGAGGAAAGAACTTGCCCAGAGTGGCAGCTTCATGCACAATCTTCAAAATTGTTAATTAGAAAGGCCTTGTTCGTGGTGTAACCCTGGTTCGCGGCTTTTTTGATCGCCGGTTCGAAGGGTGTGCGATGGACGGCAAAAATAGCAGGCCCAAATCACGTTTACAGCGGGGCCGATTCATAATTTGCGGCACAGATCCCAGGAGCTGAAACACCATGAAAGATGCTTCGGTCCCTCCGTTGGACGGTATCAGACCCGAGCGTAAAGATATCTTCGAGAAGTGCTGGAAATTCAATCGTGCCCGAGCTCTCCAGGAGGCCGGCCTTTACGTTTACTTTGAAACTTTTGGCGGGCGCGAGGGCTGTGGCCCCAGCGAAGTGCGGCTTGGCTCGCGCAAAATCCTCATGTTCGGCTCCAACGATTACCTGGATCTTACCTGGGACCCGCGTGTCAAAGAGGCTGCTGCCGCGGCCATCCGCAAGTATGGGACGGGATGCAGTGGTTCCCGACTTCTGAACGGCACTCTGCCGATCCATGTTCAGCTTGAAGAAGAGCTGGCGGAGTTCATGGGCAAGGAAGACGCGGTGGTATTCGGCACCGGTTTTCAGGCCAACTATGCCGCGATCGCCGCTCTGGCCACCGAAGGCGACGTCATCCTTTGCGAACATAATCTTCATGCCAGCCTGGTGGATGGGGCGCTCCGTTCCTCTGCCCGCACCATGCGCTACCGCCATAGCGACATGCAGCACCTGGAAAAGAGGCTGCAACAGGTTGACGGCGAGGGCGTCCTGATCGTCAGCGAAAGCGTTTTCAGCATGGAAGGCGATGTAGCTGACCTGAAAGAGCTCACCTCACTGGCAAAGATTTATGGCGCGCGCACCTACGTGGACGAAGCCCATGGCATTGGAATCTTCGGGCCCACCGGCGCTGGAGTCGCCGAGGAACAGGGAGCTCTGGAAGATATTGACGTGGTGATGGGGACGTTCAGCAAGTCCCTGGCCGCAGCGGGTGGTTTTGTGGCCTCCACTGAGCCGGTCATCCACTTTTTGAAGCATGTGGCCCAGCCGTTTGTTTTCTCCGCCAGCGTTCCGCCGGCGTCGGTTGCCACGGTGCTTTGCGCGCTGAATATTTTGCGCGCTGAACCGGAACGCCGCCATCATCTGTTGCGGGTTGCAGACCTGATCCGGCGGGAGCTTGGCGGGCTTGGGTTCAACGTGATCCACGCGACCAGCCCCGTAGTGGCCGTCATTATTCCTGATGATGTTCTGCTGTTCCGCATGACGAAAGAGCTCCTGAAAGAGGGAATTTACGTCAATGGAGTGGTGCGGCCGGCCGCTACCCAGAACCTGATCAGAATTTCCTGCACTGCGGCACACACTGAGGCGCAAGCCTGGCGTTTGATCGAAGTGATGGATCGCGTCGCCAAGCGCCTGCACCTGGAGCTGGAGAAACCCGGCGCCGATGCGTCCTGCACCCAGTCCGGCGTCAGTTATTGAACTTCCTGGCCGGAGAAATTGTGCAGCGGGCATCCTTGAACCTCGGTTGGTGTTCCTGATCCTCGTGTGACAGGACTGGCAGCTAAATCCCCGGCCAAACCAAACAACATCAAGCCCGATCGGAGACGAACCACCTTGTCAGAAAGAGCTGCCACTTCCACTACCCCGGCTAAAGCGCCCACAAAGACAACAGCGGACGCCGCCAAAGTGGTGTTGATTACCGGCGCATCGTCAGGCATCGGCCGGATTTGTGGCGAGTATCTTGCTGGAAAGGGGATGGTAGTTTACGGCGGCAGCCGGAGCAATACGCCCGCCTCGTTTCACTCGTTCCAGATGGATGTCACCGACGATGCGTCAGTGGAAAACGCCGTAGCCAAGATCCAGCGCGAGCATGGCCGAATCGACGTTCTGATCAACTGTGCCGGCTATGGGATAGCCGGAGCGGTGGAAGAGACGAGCCCGGCCGAAGCCATGGCCCAGTTCGATACCAACTTCTTCGGCGTGCATCGGGCTTGCCGCAGTGTTCTGCCCATCATGCGTCAGCAGAGAGATGGGGTGATCATCAACATCAGCTCGCTGGCCGGCCTGCTTGCGGTGCCGTTTCAGGCTTTTTACAGCGCCAGCAAGTTCGCCATGGAAGGTATGACGGAGGCCTTGAGAATGGAGGTGCGGCCATTCGGTATTCGTGTGGTGCTGATCGAGCCGGGCGATTTCAAGACAGAGTTTCCCGCCAATCGTAAAAATGCCGCCGAATCAGAGACAAGCACAGTTTATAACGACCTTCTGGCGCGGTGCCTGGGCGTCATGCGCGAGGAAGAGCAGAATGGAAAGGTGCCCTATCCGGTGGCCCATCTGGTGGAGCGTGTTATCCATCACCCCTCGCCCCGTCTTCGTTACACGATCGGTCCCTTCGGCGAGCGCATAGGACCGTCATTGAAGAGCATCCTCCCCTATAAATTGTACGAATATCTCTTCATGAAGCATTACAAGCTTGCATAATCAACCGGCTGTGACACTGGCATCCATCAAGCGGTCTTCTGCATGGGCCCTGTGGCCGATTGACAAGCTCTTCATCTCGTACTCCATCATTATGATCTGCCTGCTGGGCCTTGCTTCTTTGCGAAACCCGCAGGCCTTGCTGTTTATCCTTGGGCACATTGCAGCAGTGTGCCTGATATTTGTCCTTGCCCGGAGTTCCTCTGGCTTGTCGGTTTTGCTGCGGCACTGGTTTGTGCTGTGCTATGTGCCCTTCTGCTATAAAGCTGTGCCGTTCGTGATCGTGACGCTGGGCCTGCGCGTGGCAGATTCCACTCTTGCCCGGTGGGACGCCTGGATGTTCAAGACCGACCCCATCCTGTGGCTGAGCGCTCTTCAAAGCGGGCCCCTGGTGGAATTTCTGCAAATCGTTTACACCATGTTTCTTCCCGGCGTCCTGGTGCTGGCGGCAATTCTGTGGATTCGCCAATCACGGCAGGAGTTCCGTTACAGCGCTTTCCTGATTGCCGCGACCTTCCTTATTTCCTATCTCGGATATCTGGTTTTGCCTGCCCGCGGCCCGCGCTTCGCGCCGTACCCTCCTATGCACGGCCTGTGGACGTTTGCATCTCTACAAAAGCTGCTCGATTCGCTGGAAGGCGTGCAATACGATTGCTTCCCCAGCGGGCATGTGGCGGTGGTGATGGTGGGATCATACCTGGCGGGCAAAATCTCGCGGCGGTTGTTTGTGGCATTCTCCACCTTTGCCGCGCTGATCGCATTTTCGACGGTCTACCTGCGCTATCACTATGTGATCGACGTGATTGCCGGAGCTGCGCTTGCGCTATTGCTGATAGCCGTTGCGCCGGCAATTTATCGCAAGCTGGATTCGAATGACTCGGCGCAGGCGGCTCAAGAGCCGGTGTAAAGCTGAAGAGACGCCCAGTAGTAAGGCCGCCTGTGGACCGCATCCTGGGAATGCAGCATCACTCGTTTTGCCTCACGCAGTGCCTCTGCGGCGCTCCGGCCCTGGCTCAGCTCCCGGTAAAAATTGCCCATCAGCCCGGGTAGAGAGGCGTCGTCCACGTCCCAGAGACCCGCCACAACGTGGTGCGCACCCGCACGAAGGAAAGCCCACTCCAGGCCAAGAAGCCCCTCCAGCGACCTTACGCTGGTTCCGGCTCCCTCGCAGGCCGATATGGTGACCAGGTCGGCATTGAGGCGCGGTTTTTCGTCGATGATATCGTGCGCGAACAGCCGGAAGCTCCCATCAGAATCGCGCGAGAGAATAATGGCTGAATCCAGCGCATTCAAGGCGTTCGATCTGCCATGGGTTGCGAAATAGATATACCGATAGTCTCCCGGAGAGCTGGAAAGATAAGCGCGCGGCGTGGCATCCGGGCCGGAGATTCTCTTTACCTGGTTTGCCGGAAAGTATTGGCTGACGCTATCCATCTCCCTGGTCGCGTTCGGGAGCTCGGGAAAATCAGGATCGGCCTGGACGGGCGCCCCGATCAGCAGCAATTCCTTTTGCTGTGAGGCCTTTCGGTCTTTACCTGCAATCAACAAATCGATTGAGCTGGCGTTTTCCACCGCAACGTCGTCGATCCAATAATGCGGGTCGCCCTGGCTCACGATCAGGCTCTCAAAATTTACGCTGTAGATCCTGCTATCGGCCACGATGATGGCCCGGGAATTTTTCGGTATCAGATCAGCGGCCGGTTGAACCAGGAGCTGAAACAGCCTTTTGCCGGCAGGGCTTCTATCCATATCGGAGTGCAGCTGGATCTCCTGCCGGTAGACATTGATCAGGCTGTCCAGCTCGGGTCCGGGAACGTCCAGGCGGAAGAAGTGCATCCCCGAGGATGAGATGGCCCACAGGTAGCAAACCTTGTCGGTGGCAAAGTAGGAAAGGATGGTGGCTTTGCGCGGACGCAGGTAAGACTGAATCCTGGAGAGCCAGCGCTTGGGATCTCCCCGATTCACGTTAACTCCCAGGGCCTGCGTCAAGGTCCTTGCCCGGCCGTTCTCTGCAACCTGGAGCGCCTTTACCATGTCTCCGCGCTCGATCAGAAATGCGACATAATCGTCGAACACGGGCAGGTTACTCAGCACCGTCGTGCTGAACTCTGCGTGCTTCATCGCGTCTGCAGCATTTGTGAGCGTCGCAATGCTCCGTTGAAACCAGATTTCCGCGTTGCGATAGTCATGTTGCGCGTTATATGCCCTTGCCAGGTCCCCTTGCAGGGCCCAAATCACACGATAAGGCGGCTGGGTATCTTTTGTCTCCTGGGCTGTGACTTGTCGCAGCAATTTGAGCAGGGATTCCTCCGCCGCCTTGTGATCGCCGCGGCTGTCGGAAATGGCCGCCTCATCCCGCTGCCAGTCGATCAGGTTGTCTCCGCTAGGCCCAAGCGCCAGTCCTTCTTTATGGTATTGGACGGCCAAAGCCATCTGGTGTTGGGCGAGTTTCATCACGGTCAGGTTGTGGAGGCAGGTAATTGCATTCACGATGCTGCCGGGAGGGCTAGGGATGGCAAGTGCTTTTTTGTAGCTTTCTTCAGCTGCTCCCCTCTCTCCCAATGCGTGTTGGGCGCGTCCAAGATTCAACAACCAGCGTTGCTGGTCCGTAGGTAGGTTCAGCTCTCCGGCCATTTGAGCGGCAATTTCACTATTCTTCTTCGCATTCGCAAGATCCAGCAGTTCGTAATAAACAAAACCGAGATTTCCTGACGTGAGTTGTTCCAGGGGCCGCGCGTTGAGCCGGGCGAAGGCCTGGCGCGCCTTTGTGTACCAAAGGACCGAGTCTTCATAATTGCGCGACAGTCTGGCGCACAAGCCCAGATTGGAAAAAGACCACGCGCGTATAAAGTCATCTACCTTACCCGCGTTTGCGGCCTGGCGGAAATCTTCCTCGGCGCTCCGGAGGTTGGATTTTTCCACCTCGCATCGGCCGTGAACGTATGCGAGTTCCGCCCGCAACTCGTCCTGGTTGGCGGCCATGCGTCCGGCTTCGATCAGTTTCGCCTCCGCCAGATCAAATTTGTGCAACTGGCAATTGGCCCAGGCCTGGGCCAGGGCACGCCGCCACAAGGTATCAGGGATCGCGTTTGGCGGCGGGGTTGGAAGCAGAAGCTCCGAGGCGCGGTCAGGTTTGCCGTAGCGACTGTAGACTTCCGCCCGGAGGACGCGGAACCTCCAGTTAAGGGCGGGGAAAGCAGTAGAGTCGCGGTCTCCCCGTTCCGCCGTCTCCATGGACCGCGTTGTATATCCCTGCTGAAACTGAAGCCGGGCTTCGGCATACTGCTGTTCGAGTGCAGCCCGGCGGTTGCCGCGGCACCCAGTAATGCTCAGTAAGACAATGGAAAAAATGACCGCAGCTAGCCGGTACTGCCGCTTCCAGTGCCGCCGCCTGAGGTTGTGCCACCGTCCGCCGATCCATGACCGGAAGAGCACATTTGCACACGAAACATCCGCAAAGTGCGAGAGTGCCTGTGGACCACGATCTCCGCCAGGCGGATCACGCCGAATTTGGGAATGCAGATAAATGAACCGTAACCCTCCAACTCGGACCTTCCCACCTGTTGGGACAGGTTGAGGTGGTTCACTGCTGAGAGATTGTAGACGCCTCTGTCCGCCGGCCGGTCTTTTTTCTTCCATTCGTCCACCATCGTAGAAATGCCGGTTAGAGCATGGTAGGTGTTTTCCAGCCGCTTCACTTCACCGGCGCCAATATCCACCAACCCATGTCCCAGCAGCAGGGAGTCGCTTCTCCTGGTTTTATGGGCCCGCGCCAGCTTGGTAAAGGTATCGTGCTCGTGGAAAGACAGCGTGTCCAATTTTACATTGATTGGGTGGCCGGCGATTCTGAGGTTCTCAAAATAGCTTCCCGTAAAGTCGTAGCTGGCCTCGCTCTTTCCATCGGACGCATAGTAAATTGCTATCCGCGAAACCACACGGTCCGCGGTCAGCATGTCCGCCACGTTTAGTCCTTCAATGACTGACCATGCGTGGGTAGTGTGCATGCCATGGCAATCATCATAGCTGCCGCCTACTTCGGAATAGGCGTCTCGAAATGAAAGAAGCCCGTCAACTTTGTGGCCAGAGACACGATTGCAGCCGTGGCCTCCGTGACCCGCGAGCACGGCGGATGCCTGGGGAGCAAGGCTGTGTTTCTTCGGTCTTTCGAACTCTGCCGCAATGGCATAAGCCGAAGCCTGATAGTCATATTGAAAGTGAGGGCGCGAACACGTCATAGCTCTTCTCCACAATGACCTGTTTCAGGGGGGACTAAAATAGGTAAGTATCACGATTGTACAGCTGGCCGTCAGTTAAGCAATTTGGGGAAATTGCCGCGTATTTCAGTTAAAGCGAATGCATGTTAATCGGTGAAAAGAAGCTCGAAAACCCCTCGCCCGATCTCACGTTCGGTTCCGTTACTGGTGCGCCCCCAAACCACCATTGAGTATCTGCCGGGTGGCATGGATTCTGCCGGCATTGTAACTTCCGCAATGCCATTCACCTGGTCCTCCGGTATTGGAAGGCTGTATTTCACCTGGCCCGAGTCTGAAAGGATTCGTATCCCATAATTCGTGAATTCGCCGCTGGGCGAATACTCCACTCCCAGGCTGAGAGCGGCAGTTTTCGAAACCTGAATACGTTTCGCACCTTCACCGCCATGAGCAATTCCCGTCAATATAGAACGTGATTCCAGCCGCGGCCCCTTCAGGCGTGAGATCACTGAAGCCTGATGGATACCGATGACGCCCACGATCAGGAACAGCGCCAGCGCAACAAAGGCGGCGGGCTGGCGCAGGCCGGCAAGGATCCCGGGATGCGCCACTGGGCGTTTTGGCGCGGCCGCGCCCTGATCGCCTGACTGCTTGATGTAGCTTACGATTTCTGTGCCGGCTCTGACCTGCTCAAAACATGCATTGCAGCTGAAGAAATGCTCCTCATATGCCTCCCGCTCGGTGGCATTCAATTCCCCCAGAAGATAGCGCTCCGCGGCCAGCGTCTTCACAGCTTTTTCGTGGTCCATGGTTGCATCGTCCATTGTTCAATACCTCTATGCGCGCGTGTCGCGGCCCGGAAATCGATGGCGCTAGTTGCTCTTCTTTCTGTACTGGTCTCCAAATTTCAAAATGGCCCGATGCAACAAGACGCGAAGGTAATCGCGTTCCACGCCAAAGCTTGTGCAGATCTCGTCGTTTTCGCGCTCGTCAAAGAATTTTGCCTGCAGGATAAGTCGATCGCGCCCGGGCAGACCTTCAAGCACTTCTCGCACCAGCTTGTTGTTTTCCTTGCTCTGCATCAGGTCTTCCAGGCCCTCCTTTCCATCAACTATATCTGTGGTCTCCAGGGAAGCGTGCTGGTTGCGCACATCAAAACGGCGGCTTTCCGACAGCACGTTCTTGCAGACCGAATGTACGTACGAGCCGAACCCCCTGGGGTTCTGGACGTTCCCCGCCTGAACCGCCACCCATACCCGGCAAAAGGTTTCCTGCCGGATGTCTTCAATGGTATGCGCATCCACACCGCGGGCGCGGAGAGTTATCTTGAGGCGCTCACTAAAATAGGAAACGAAATGTGCTTCCGTGGCAGGATCGCGGGCTCCCAGCCGCCGGAGATAGTCTTCATCGAACGAATAGAGATCCACTGGCTTTTCCAACCAGTATACTTCAGCAGCAACGGCTTGACTTCGTTTTCTGGCAGTAAATCCGGACTTAAGTAACCATCCATCGCGGGACGATAAATCGTTCCTTTTTGGCATTATCTGGATGCCGGAACTTTGCAGCGTACCTTTCACCTTGAAAAACTCCGCTGTCATAAGATTCTTAGAATTCAGCCAGTCTGCGGAAGGGCAGGTCTGAGCCAAAGTAAAGGCCCGGTTGTAGTTCACCCATAGCCATAGCCGACAGGGTATTGGCTGTGGACAGCACAACGTTTCCGTAAAGCACGGGTATTTGTTGTACGGAACTGGGTTGAGGCTGGAATGCTGAATGCCCCGGCCATGATCCATCCTGGCTTTGGCGGTTGCGAACTGCCATCGCCAGCGACCAGGTCCTTTGCAACCGTAACCGGAGCGAGCAGCGAAGTAACAGCCCCTGCTCCAGCGTGTTTTCTGTGCTGCACTCGTGAATGAATCGGCAGACCTCATTCATCAGCGCTGCGGGAGCGGTGCCCGGGTCCCAATCCAGGATAGTGGAACAGATGAGTAGCCAGGCTGCCGGGATGAGCCGGGAGACAGGCTGTTCACGCAGTTGCAAGGTCAAAAATCCAGTCGAGGCAGGCGATGCCTCCTGTAACGCCAAGCAGGCGGCGGAAGTGATCTCAGCGCGGTCCCATTTCGAGCGCGACTTCGGATCTGGACCTTCAGGATCCGGCACGAAGGAGCCGTCCTTTTGCTGGCATTGTCTGAGAAACGCCAAAGCTGCGTCAGGGACGCTCCGGCCATGCAGACGAAGAGCTGCCACTGCCCATGCTGTGCTGCCAGCCTCAGCCGGCGAGTCAGGAAATAGGCCCCATCCTCCTTCGCTTTGCTGCGATTCAACCAGCCAGTTGAGTGAATGCTCGATCTGTGGACGGAACGGGCCTAAATACCAATTCGGGAGGTCGCCAAGCCGTGCCAGAACGTATGCCGTGGTCCTGACCTCGGTTTGGTTCGAGGAGCAGCGCCAACCCAGCTCATGACGTTGGGACATCAGAAAGCTTAGTCCGGCGGCGATCGCCGTCGCATTGGGCTGACGTGCGCCTAACGTGGACCCATCCCCGGTGGAGGCAGGCTTACGGCGATGCTGATTCGTTTCTTCGGTCTGTTGATCCGTCACCACTGCACTCCGTAAGCCCCACCTGATGAGTAGTGACCGTCAACCGGCCAGCGTATCATCCCGGCCTGTGAAACCATTAGAGGGCTAACTTTGCTCTAACGCCATGATTTATATGGCTCTTATTGTCTGTAACGCTTTTGAAAGCCTAAGAACACGGACGTAATTCCTGCTTTGCTGGAGTGTGGGGAGCCCGGAATTTACGGAGAATGCGGCCGATCCGGAAAACAAACGCAGGACGTGCCGCCTTGGCGCTGGTCCCGGGCGCGTCTTTCCTGGCAATCAAGTAAAATGCCCTCGAAGTCCGCGCGTCTGCGCAACCCACACTTCCTGGAACCTTATGCGAAGCTTTGAGAGCCTTTCTGAACAAGAGGTACTTGCCCTTGCCATCTCCCTGGAAGAAGAGGACGAACGTGTTTACGCCGATTTTTCTGAGGGTTTTCGCAAGGATTTTCCCGCGACGGCCACCATGTTTGACGAGATGCGGCGTGAGGAGTCTGAGCACCGCCGCCAGTTGATTGAGCTTTATCGCAGCAGGTTCGGCGAACACATCCCGTTGATCCGGCGTGGAGACGTGAAAGGGCTCGTCAGCCGCCGCCCTATCTGGCTGATGCAGCCCATGCGCCCCGACGCGGCCCGCCGGCAGGCGGCGATCCTGGAAGTGGAAACCCGTATTTTCTATGAAAAAGCCGCATCTCGGGCCCGCGACGCCAGTATCCGGCAGTTGCTGAACGATCTGGCGCAGGAAGAGCGGGACCACGAGCATCGTGCGCAGGACCTCAACCGCGACGCCCTGAGCCCGGAGGTCCGGGGCGCGGAAGACGAAGCCGGCCGTCGCCTCTTCGTACTGCAAATCGTCCAGCCTGGCCTGGCCGGCCTGATGGATGGATCGGTGTCAACGCTCGCTCCGGTATTTGCCGCTGCCTTTGCCCGCCACGAATCCCATATTGCATTCCTGGTGGGCTTGGCCGCTTCACTCGGCGCAGGTATCAGCATGGGATTTGCCGAGGCCCTTTCAGATGACGGCAGCCTCACCGGCCGCGGTCATCCTTGGGTTCGAGGCCTGGTGTGCGGTCTGATGACGACGCTGGGTGGAATCGGCCACACCCTCCCGTTTCTGATTCCTTCTTTCAGCATTGCCTGGGCGGTAGCGACCATTGTGGTGATCGCTGAGCTGGCCACCATTGCGTGGGTGCGCCACCGGTATATGGAATCACCCTGGGTGTCGGCGACTTTGCAGGTGATTTTGGGTGGCGCGCTGGTGTTCGGCGCCGGCGTGCTCATTGGCAAGTCTTGAGTTTCCGCGGAGCGCGTTTGCAGCGCCAAACGAGGCGTGGTCAGAGCTGATCGTTCAGGTTCCATCCGTCTTTTTTCATCTCCGCTCGCAGCCAGCGCTGCAGCGTGGTTCGCCGCGCCGCAGGAAGGTCAGAGAACTGCACGCCGTACTGCCCGCCTTTGTTGCTCCACGTCACGCGTCCGGGAAATTCCGCATGTTCGTCGCTTCCAGGAACTGTAAACAGCAGCGCTACCGGCGTGCCTGATTTGAGGGGCTTCTCGGTTTTCACGCCGGCGCCGCCCGCGCTGATGTTGAGAAGCGCCGCGTCCACTACCTCGCCCGCGTATTTCATTTGTATCGGCAGCTCGATCTGGGCGCGATAATACCGCTGCTGGCTCATGCTCAAAGTGCCGGACGCGTTCTCAGCGCCCTGCTCGCGATAGGTCTTCAGCTTGCGAATGAGCGTTCGACGGGAAATTCCCAGCGCTTCCGCTGCCCGGCCCTGATTGCCGCCATTGTTCTCCAGGGCCTGAAGGATGGCCGTTTTCTCCACTGCGTCCAGCCCGGCGCCCACCGTGGTGGTGCGGCGTGGTGGCTGTATGGAATCGGGGAAACGCAGATCAGCCGCCGTGATTTCAGATTGCGCATTCCGCGCCTGCAACACCGCGCCGAAGACGAGGTTCTTCAACTCGCGGATGTTGCCCGGCCATTTGTAGGCAAGCAACGCATCGACCGCATCACGGCTGAAAGTCGACTCAGGATAGTGCTGGTGCAACACCTGTTCGGCAATTCCCAGAACATCTTCCGGGCGCTCGCGCAACGGCGGCACCTCCAGCTTGAACTGCGCCAGGCGGTGATATAGATCACCGCGAAATTTTCCTGTCCGCGCCTGGTCCTCCAGGTCATGGTTGGTGGCCGCGACCACGCGCACGTCCACCGTGACCTTTTTGCTGCCGCCCAGCCGGAAATAAGGCACTCCATCCAGCACGCGCAGCAATTTCACCTGTACCTTCAGGTCCAGGTCGCCGATTTCATCGAGAAAGAGCGTGCCCTTGTTCGCCAGCTCGAAGAACCCCGGCTTCATGGCGTCGGCTCCGCTGAAAGCGCCTTTCTCGTAGCCGAACAGCTCGCTTTCAACCAGATGCTCAGGAATGGCCGCGCAGTTCACATCAATCAACGGCTGGTTGCAGCGCAAAGAATGGTTGTGAATGATATGCGCCAGCATTTCCTTGCCCGTGCCGGTTTCGCCTACGATCAGCACCGCCGCGGGATGGCGCGCGACCTTTTCCGCCAGCCGCATCACCCGCTGCAGCGATTCACTGCGCACAATCAGTTCAGGCTCGCCGTTGCCGGCAGCACGCTGAAGCGAGCTTCCATCTTTAGACACGCCGGTCGGCGGGATAGCGTCTTTGGATGTGGGTTGCATCTGGGCGTTCGGGGGTACCCAATTGTGTCGCAAGTTGCCTGTGCAGGCAACAGCTAAAATCCCATCAGACCTTATGCCTGAAGCGCACCCGTTGGCGTGCGCGGGGCCGCCAGTTTACAGGTTGATCGATTGAGCATACACTTGCCAGTTTTTACTTTTCGTTCATTGAGGGAAAAATTATGGATTGGAAAAAGGCACTACTTTGTATTGCCCTGGGCGCTGTAACAGCTGTGGCGCAAACTGGCGCCGGGGGCAAGAAATCGACCAGGAGCGCCACACCATCCGCTGCCAAACCGGCCGCGGCGGCTTCCGGCGACAAGACGGTTGCGCGTCCCAAGTCGTTCGATCTTGACGCCATGGACAAGAGCGTTCAGCCATGCGATGACTTTTATGAATATGCGTGCGGCAACTGGCGCAAAAAGAACCCCATTCCTTCTGACCAGGCACGCTGGGGACGCTTTAACGAACTGGCGGAATACAATCGACAGTACCTGCACAACATTCTGGAGAAGGAATCGGCCAACGATCCCAAGCGCACTCCCGTGATGCAGAAGATTGGCGATATGTACCAGTCCTGCATGGACGAAACCGCGGTAAATGCCAAGGGCACCGAGCCGCTGAAGCCAAGGCTGGACCGCATTGCCGCCATCTCCAACAAAGACCAGTTGCTGGAGACGATCGCTTATCTTCATTCCATCGGCGTTCCGGTATTGTTTGGATTCAACTCTTCTCCTGACCTGCACAATGCCAGCATGTACATCGCCAACGTGGGACAGGGCGGCCTGGGACTGCCGGACCGCGACTACTACATTGACACGGACCCGAAATCGCAGGAGACGCGCGAAAAATATCTTGACCACATGGGAAAGATGTTTGTCCTGCTGGGCGATGACGAGGCGGCCGCGAAAAAAGAAGCCCAGGCCGTCATGGACATCGAACACCAGCTGGCCGAAGCCGCGTTCAAGCGGGTGATGATGCGCGACCCCAAGAACCGCGATCACAAGATGAAGCTCACGGAACTGGAGGCAATGGCGCCGAATTTCAAATTCGACAAGTTCTTTGCCGCCTCCGGCGCACCCACCTTCGCTGAAATCAACGTCGTGCCGCCGGATTTCTTCCAGAAAGTGAACGGCGCAATGGACTCGGTTTCCCTGGACGATTGGAAGGCTTACCTGAGATGGCACGTGTTGCGCGCGGCCGCGCCTGTTCTCTCCGATAAATTTGTCCAGGAGAACTTCAGCTTTTACGGCCAGTACCTGAACGGCCAGAAAGAGCTGCAGCCGCGCTGGAAACGGTGCGTCCAGATGACCGATGGCCTGCTGGGTGAAGCGCTGGGAATTCCCTATGTGAAAGCCACATTCGGCGCGGACGGAAAACAGCGCATGCTGAAAATGGTGAATGCGCTGGAAACCTCGCTGGGGCAGGATATCCAGGACCTGGACTGGATGACGCCGGAAACCAAGAAGCAGGCGCTGGTGAAACTCCACGCGATTACCAACAAGATCGGCTATCCCGACGTGTGGCGGGATTACAGTTCAGTAAAGATCGTCCGCGGCGATCTTGTCGGCAACGCGGAGAGAGCCCGCGCCTTTGAGGTGAAGCGCAACCTCAACAAAATCGGCAAGCCTCTGGACAAGAAGGAATGGGGCATGACGCCGCCGACCGTGAATGCCTATTACAGCCCGCCAAACAACGACATCAATTTCCCCGCGGGCATTTTGCAGCCGCCGTTTTTTGATAAGGATGAAGATGACGCTGTAAACTTCGGCGGCATCGGCGTGGTAATCGGCCACGAACTCACCCACGGCTTTGACGACCAGGGCAGCAAGTTTGACGCCCAGGGGAACCTTACCAACTGGTGGACCCAGGCAGACCGCGATGAGTTCGAGAAGCGGACTACCTGCATCGCCGAAGAATACAGCTCGTTTGTGGCGGTGGAAGATGTCCATCTCAACGGACGGTTGACACTGGGTGAGAATACAGCTGACAACGGCGGACTGCGAATCTCGCTGATGGCGCTGCGCAAGGCCATGGCCAACGATGCCAAGACCGCGCGGACCAAAGACGGGTTTACGCCGGAACAGCGCTTCTTCCTGGGCTTTGCCCAGGTCTGGTGCCAGAACTCCACGCCAGAAAGCTCTCGGCTGCTGGCCAAAACCGATCCGCATTCGCCCGGGCAGTACCGGGTGAATGGCACGCTGCAAAACAGCGCGGATTTCGCCAAGGCGTTTAACTGCAAAGCAGGACAGAAGATGGTGAGCGAGAACGCCTGCCACGTCTGGTAAATCCTTAACCGTTGAACAGGAAAGGAAATGCCGCATCTCTCGGGATGCGGCATTTTAGTTTTCCAATGGCCT
>DASTPO010000073.1:0-6142 GCA_035762225.1 Candidatus Angelobacter sp. | reverse complement strand
TGTCACCAACTCTGCTGACCGGCATATCGTGGCGCGTCCTTCAGGCCCTTCACCCCCTGGATTTCAACATAAGGAGCATTGCGCTATGCCGCGAGCACGCTGGACTTTGTCTATTCGCAGCAGGAAAGCCGCACGCGTGGTCTTTTCTGCGCTCACCAGGGTCGGGTTGATGGTTACGGCTCTTTTCTTGGCCAGTACCATGACAAACGCCCAAACCATCCCCACTGATCCCCAGTCATCCTGTACGGTGACGCCGGCAATGTTCTCCAGTTGGTTCCAAACGGGAACACCGGCGCTGAATGGCGTGGTGAATCCGGCGAACAGTATCACGTTCTCCAACAGCCCGAATTGCAGTTTTTATCAATGGTCCAAGCAGATGTTTTTGTGGCTGACCTCGCCGGCGCCCAGCATTTACGGTGGCGGAGCGCGCATCTTTGATTCGCCGACCTTCTTTGACGTCTCACCGCCGGATGCCGGCGGAAAACGAACATTCATTCCTCACGTGAACGGGAAGTTGAGGTTCTTCGGCTTGCGCGCCGCCAAAGTCGGACCGCGCGGATTCCCTATCATCTTCGATAAACGCGGCCGAATGCTGGAAGTCCACCCCGCCCAGCTGAGCGCGGCAGGAAAACCGCTGGTTCGCAACGCCGCTGGCAAACAAATCGAGGTCGAGAAAATTAATGTAGTGAAAGGCAAAGCCGTTTTTACTGACAAGGCTAATAAGCCAATCCTCTCGGCCAGGCCCATTCTTCCAGCCCGGCCAATGCTCCTGCAAAAGAACATCAAGGTCCTGCCGAAGCAGGTTGTCAACATCATTCAGGTACAGAAATTCGTTATTGGAAACCGGCCGATTTTCGTCGATTCCGCTGGAAACGTGATTGATACGGAAGAGGGTCAGGCCGATGGCGGCGTGTTGATGGCGCAGAACAGTACGCTCGTCTATTACGCCACCATGGTCAATGACGTGTACGCCTACTTTCTTACCGGAACCAAGAATGGCGCTATCCCGCCACCCGGAGGAAACGTCAGCAATGCCTCATTTCCCACTACCCAGGCGCAATTGAACGCCATCACCGCACTAGCCACTGCCCACGGGCACAACATTCCGGATGGCATCGCTCTGGCGATCGAAGTAAAGTCAGCCTGGGTGGAAGCCTCCAGCGTTCCCGACAAAACAAAATACATCACGATGATGGCCACGGTGCCCACATACAACACCTCAAATCCCAACCAGTGGACGCAGAACGGACAAAAGGATGTTGAACTGGCGCTGGTCGGCATCCACGTAGTCGGCAGCACATCCGGCCACGCGGAGATGATCTGGGCAACTTTCGAGCACTTCAACAACGCTCCTAACGGCACTTACAGTTATATTTCCACCACCGGGACAAAAACCGTGAACCAGAATACGGCCGGCGCTTGGCTGTTCACCTCCAATGGCGCTGGCGGCCCTTTCAATTGCATGCGGCAGCATGAACCGTTCGGAACCACCAACATTGTCCCCATGCCCGCCGGGCCGGGAGGCTGTCCGCCGGGCACCATCGGCCCCAGCGACACCATCCGCTGGAAGGCGTTTGGCGGAGCTTTCAATCAGACACCCAATCCTCTGGATCCCAGCACCGCGGCTTCCAACTCTGAGATTATCTCCGTCAACAACGCCACTCAGGTTCCGGGCGGCGATGTTCGCGACCAATACTTCATGACTGGCGCTACCTGGACGATCGGAGGCGCGGCCCCAACGGGCATGTTCCCGACCGGCAATGAGGTTGGCACCAGCAAGCTGGCGAACACGACCATGGAAACCTTTGTGCAGGGCAGCAGCAACGCGGCTACGCCAACCGATTCGAACTGCTTCAGTTGTCACGTCACCAACAAGGTCACGGTCAGCCACGTCTTCTGCGACCCCGCCCACGGGTGCAGCGCCGGGCTGCAACCCTTGTTCTAACATTAGTGGTCAACCCGCTTGGCAAGGAGAATTGTCATGGCACACGAACCTAAGGCGCAGGCGACCTGTGGCTTCGCCGCAACCGTCAAACCTTTTTTTACGGACTGCTATCGCCAGCACATGATGTTCATGTTTGATCTGTGGAATCCCGCACAGGTCCAGCAGAACTGGCAGGCGATCTATGATGCATGCGCCGACGGCAGCATGCCTGCACCAGGATGCCCCGGTACATTCAACCAGAAGGGCTTCCTGGCCGCCTTCCAGTGCTGGAAGGACCAGAACTTCCCGCCATAGCAATAACTAAAGATAAGATTGTGCTTCCGGGGCCTGATAATC
The DNA here is from genome assembly GCA_035762225.1 of Candidatus Angelobacter sp. Classification (GTDB taxonomy): domain Bacteria; phylum Acidobacteriota; class Terriglobia; order Terriglobales; family Acidobacteriaceae; genus Angelobacter. The sequence goes on along the minus strand of DASTPO010000073.1, from coordinate 3,861 downwards.
GAGGGTAGCAGGCCTTTTGTTTTGGGGCCGCTCAGTATTCCGCGCCACTTCGCTACACATAAATGCCCGGCGCTTCATGTCCGATCTTCTGCACATATTCAATGTAGGTCCCGGGATAAACATGAGGTTCGCGGTCGGTTCCGCTCTCTCCGCCAAGTTCAAGGACGCGGGTCCCGAGCCCGCGCAGGAACATGCGGTCATGCGACACAAAGATCATGGTGCCTTCGAAATCCTTGAGCGCCTCCACCAGCATCTCTTTGGTCGCCAGGTCCAGATGGTTGGTCGGCTCGTCCAGCACCAGGAAGTTGGGCGGGTTATATAGCATCAGTGCCATCACCAGCCGCGACTTCTCTCCCCCCGAAAGCGCGCGAATCTTCTTGTCCACGTCTTCTCCGGAAAACTGAAACGCTCCGGCCAGGGTCCGCAGGGCTCCCAGACCATCATGGGGAAAGTCGCGTTGCAGCTGCTCAATAATGGTCAGGTCCGGATCAAGCACATCGAGCGACTGCTGGGCAAAATAGCCCATCACCAGGCTTGCACCCAGGCGAACTCTTCCCGCGTCTGGCTGGGCTGCGCCGGCAATCATTTTGAGCAATGTGGTTTTTCCGGCGCCGTTTCTGCCCATCACCGCCCAGCGCTCCCCGCGCCGGATGGTGAGGCTGAAACCGTCATAGATCACCCGCGGGCCGTAACTCTTGTGCAGGTCTTCCAGCACCGCCACCTGTTCGCCGGAACGCGGCGGGACGCGAAAATCAAACTTTACGATCTGGCGCTTCTTGGGCAGCTCAATCTTCTCTATTTTGTCCAGGGCCTTGATGCGGCTCTGCACCTGCGCGGCCTTGGCCGCGTGCGTCCTGAAACGATCGATGAATCTCTGCTCTTTCGCCAGCATTGATTGCTGCCGGGCAAACGCGGCCTGCTGGTTGGCGGAACGAATGTTGCGCTCGCGTTCATAGAAATCGTAGTTGCCGGAATACGCAATGATCTCGCCGGATTCAATCTCGGCGATCCGCGATACCAGCCGGTTCATAAACTCGCGGTCGTGCGAGGTCATCAGCAGGGCGCCCGGGAAGGACTTAAGGAACTGCTCCAGCCAGATGATCGATTCCAGATCAAGATGATTGGTGGGCTCGTCCATCAGCAGCACGTCAGGCCGGCCCAGAAGCACTCGCGCCAGCGCGACGCGCATCTTCCACCCTCCGGAAAGCGCTCCCACGTCGCCATCGATCTGATCGTCTTTGAAGCCAAGCCCGTGGAGCACCTCGCGCGCCTGCGCCTCCAGCGCGTACCCGCCCAGATGTTCGTACTCTTCCTGCACTTCACCAAAACGCGCCAGGACCCTATCCATTTCATCCGCCTTGTCGGGGTCGGCCATGGCGTGCTGTAAGGCTTCCAGTTCGTGGTGAAGGTCGCCCACGCGGCCGCTTCCGGCAATGGCTTCATCCAGAACTGACCGTCCGGCCATCTCCTCAACGTCCTGGCGGAAATATCCGATCGTTAGGCGCTTGGGTACTGAAACTTCTCCCTCGTCGGGCACTTCTTCACCCACGACCATGCGAAAAAGGGTCGTCTTGCCCGATCCGTTGGGACCCACCAGGCCGACTTTCTCCCCGGGGTTGAGCTGGAATGAAGCATCTACAAAAACCAGCTGCTTGCCGTACTGTTTGTTGATATTGGAAAAAGAGATCATCCAATTTCAAGCTAACAGAATCCGCGGCAGATGTGTACGCCGCGGGGCAGTCGCTGCTGTGGATCGTGGCATTGGGCCGCGCATTGCCAAGCCTGCAAGTTAATTCCGCCAGCCACCACCCAACGCTTTATACAGCGTCACCAGCGCCAGGAGCTCATTTCTCTGCGCCTGGGCCAGGTTTAGTTCCGCAGAAAAGTAGTTGGTCTGGTTGGTCAGGACCTCAAGGTAGCTGGTGGCGCCGCCTTTATAGCGGATATCGGAGAGATGGGCCGCATCCTGAGCCGACCGGGTAAGCAGCTCCTGTTGAACTCTAAACTCCTGCGTTTTGCGATAGCCAACCAGCGCATCGGAAACCTCACGAAACGCCTCCTGGATGGTTTCCTGATAAAAGAGGACCGCCTCCTGCTTTTGCGCCTCCGTCAGCCTGACATTGTTGCGGATCCTGCCACCTTCAAAGAGCGGCTGGGCAAGATTACCGCCGAAACTCCACAGCCCCGCGGGGCCGCTAAACAATCCCGTCAACGCGGAACTTTGGTAGCCGGCGTCGGCGGTCAGATTGATCTGCGGGAAATAAGCAGCTTTGGCCACGCCAATCCTGGCATTGGAAGCGATCAGCAGTTCTTCGGCCTGCCGTATGTCAGGCCGGCGCTCCAGCAATGCGGAGGTCAGCCCAGCGGGGACCTCAGGAGCGTGCGGTTGATCGGTGAGTTTGCGGCCCCGCGCCACCGCCCCAGGGTTCTGTCCCAACAAAGTGCTAATGAAATTTTCCTGCTGCTCGATTCGCCGCTCGAGATCGGGGATTTGTTCGGCCGCCGTATAGACCAACTGCTCCGCCTGCCGCACATCCAGCATGGATGTTGAGCCGTGGTCGGCGAGAAGCTGGATCAGCTTGAGCGAACTCTGGCGCGAACCCAGGGTGCTCTGCGAAATCTCCAGCTCCAGGTCGAGTTCGCGAAGCTGGAAATACGCTGTGGCAATATTGCTCACCAGTGCGCTGATGACTTCCTGTTTCGCCCACTCGCTGGCCAGCAGATTGGCCCGCGCGGCCTCGGTGGCCCGGCGATATTTGCCCCAGAAATCGAGTTCCCAAGCGAGCGAAACCGCAATCTGGTTAGTGTTCGATTCAAATGCCGGAATGATCTTAGATTGTGGCGCCCGCTGATCGGTGGCGGCGGCTCCCGCGGCGATTGAAGGATACTGGTCCGCCCGCGTGATTCCCAGTAACGCCTGGGCCTGCAGGATTCTAGAAGCAGCGATCTTTACATCGTAGTTTTGTTCCAGAGCCGTGCGGATAAGCTTTTGCAGCTCTTCATCCGGGTACACTTGCCACCACTTCTGGTCACCGAAAGAGAGCGCCTCTGCCCCAGCCTGGCCAGGCGTAGCGCCGCGATAGACTGTGGGCACATCTGCCTGGGGCCGTTTGTAATTTGGTCCCACCGCGCAGCCCGCTAAAAGGAATAACGGCAATAATAAAGACGCGCGCTTGTTCATTTTCAGTCGTCTCCATGAGCGGGGTTCAACCCGCGCGAGCCTGCTGCTGGTGTAATGGCCTCTCCGCGGACCCTGGCCGCCAGGCGCTCCACCAGAACGAAGAGCACCGGAATAATAAAGATGGCGATGCCTGTAGCGGCGAGCATTCCGCCGATAACAGTTGTCCCCATAACTTGCCGCGCCACGGAGCCAGCGCCGGTTGCGGTCCACAGCGGGAGACAGCCAAGGACAAACGCAAACGAAGTCATGAGAATCGGACGGAGACGCAGTCTTGCTGCTTCCATCGCCGCGTCCACCAGCGGCGTTCCGTTTTCGAAGCGCTCTTTGGCAAATTCAACGATCAGGATGGCGTTCTTGGCCGCCAGTCCGATCAGCATTACCAGTCCGATCTGGGAATAGACATCGTTCTCAATCTGTACCATGTAGGCAGGGACGAAGGCGGCGAGCAGCGTTCGCCGCAGCCACAGCACCGCAAATGCGCCAAACACCGCAACGGGAGTGCTGAGCAGAACGCTGAAAGGCAGCCACCAGCTTTCGTAGAGCGCTGCAAGGATCAAAAACACCACCAGCAGCGAGAACCCGAAGATCGCCGTCGGCGGAACGCCCTGCTGCGCCTTCTTCTCCTGGAAGGAAATTCCAAGGTAGTCATACCCCATCTCCGGCGGCATCGTCTGGGCGAA
>DASTPO010000072.1:0-14079 GCA_035762225.1 Candidatus Angelobacter sp. | reverse complement strand
ACAAGAAATCCGATGGACTGGCGGGCAATTTCATTCCTGCGATCTATCAGGACCACGATGGCGATATCTGGGTGGGAACGTTTACCGGTGGCGTAAGCAGGCTTCACGACGGCAAGTTCATCAACTACACCACGAAGGACGGGCTCGGCAGCAATCGCGTCTGGGCGATCCACGAGGATTACCAACACAACCTATGGTTCGGAACAGACGCCGGGTTGAGCCTGTTCCGCAACGGAGCGTTTACCAGCTTCAATGTTGCCGAATCTGCGCAGGATCCTCCTGAAATAAGCACGGTAGTGGTCATTTATGAAGATTCCGAGCATACGCTCTGGCTCGGGACCTATGGCGGAGGATTGAAGCGGTTTAAAGACGGTAAATTCTCAACCGTGGGCTCCAGGCAGGGATTATTTGACGACACGGTCTGGAGCATCCTGGAGGATGATCTGGGCAATTTCTGGCTGAGTTCCAACCGTGGCATTGCCAGGGTTTCGAAAAAACAGCTTTTGGACGTGATGGACGGGCGGGCGCAAACAGTCCACAGCCAGAAATTTGGTGTTGCCGATGGCATGTCGAGCTCTGAATGCAATGGCGGATCGCAGTATTCAGGTTGGAAGACCAGAGAGGGGAAACTTCTTTTTGCCTGCCTCAAGAGCGTGGTGGTGGTGGACCCGGCCAACCTGCCGCGGAATCCTCTGCCGCCGCCCGTGGTAATTGAATCGGCGAAAATTAATCAGGAAGAGAAAGTAGGGCCACGCGCAAGCGTCCCCGCCGGTGCAGGCGAACTCGAGCTTCGTTTTGCTGCGCTGAGTTATTACGCCCCAGAAAAAGTCTCATATAAGTGCAAACTCGAGGGCTATGACAAGGACTGGGTTGCTCCCGCGACCCCCGGGTTTGCTCGCTACACCAATCTTTCTCCGGGAAACTATACGTTTCGCGTCATTGCGGCCAATAATGACGGCGTTTGGAATGAAAAAGGCGCCGCGTTCACGTTCTACCTGAAACCCCGGTTTTATCAAACCACATGGTTCTATTCGATTTGCGCAACGCTGCTGGTGCTCTCGCCGGTGCTTATTTATCTCCTGCGCATCCGCCAGGTAAAAAAGAGAGAACGTGAACTTGTGGTGCTGGTGGGACGTCGCACGCGTGAATTCCAAATGGCCAAAGAGGCCGCGGAAGCTGCGACCCGCGCCAAGAGTGAGTTCCTGGCCAATATGAGCCATGAAATACGCACCCCCCTCAACGGAGTCACTGGAATGCTTGATCTTTTTGGCCAAAGCCAACTTACGCCTGACCAACAACAAATGTTGAGCATGGCGCAGGATTCCGCCAACTCCCTGATGGTGGTAATCAATGACATTCTGGATTTTTCACGGATTGAGGCGGGGAAACTGGTCTTTGATCCGCGCGAGTTTGAGCTCATCGAAACAATAGCCGAGGCCGCGCGAACCGTGGCCCTGCGAGCCCACCAGAAGGGGCTGGAAATTCTTTTCACCGTGGATCCAGCCATACCCAAAAAGATCATCGGGGATGACGATCGCATAAAACAGGTGCTTAACAACCTGGTGGGAAACGCGGTCAAGTTCACGGAGCAGGGGGAAGTATTGATTCAAGTCTCCGAGGAGAAACGCATCGGTGATCAGATCCAGCTGCGCTTCTCCGTCTCCGATACCGGAATCGGCATTCCCAGGGAAAAGCAGGAGCTCATCTTTGAGGCTTTCTCGCAGGCCGACGCATCCACTACACGCCGCTTCGGAGGAACAGGACTCGGACTTGCGATTTCTCTCCGCATCGTGAAGCTGATGGGCGGCTCAATGGGAGTAACGAGCAAGGTGGGTGAAGGCTCAACCTTCTACTTCACAGCATTCATGCAAATTCCTCCAGAACAGGTCAATTCACAACCGATGGACGTGGCAGGCGATCTGAAGGGGTTGGCGGTGCTGATTGTGGATGACAATGCGACCAGCCGCCGAATACTGGAACAAATGCTGGAGGCCTGGGAACTTGAGCCTAAGGTCGCAGCTTCCGTCGATGAGGCCCTTCGACTTGTGGATGATTCACTGAAAGCGGGAACTCCATTCCAGATGTTCGTAATCGACAGCCGTATGCGAAAGGCGGATGGCTTTGATCTGGCTGCGAGACTTATGGCGTTGAGGCCGGGCGCACCCGTGGTGATGATGGTTGCATCCCATGACTTCAGTTCCGCAGTGCGGCGATGCCGCCAGCTGGGCGTCAATGCGCATGTGATCAAGCCGGTAAAGCCGAGCGATCTGCTGAAGGCAATCCGCTCTGCTATCTCTCCCTCTTCGGTTGAAGAGCGAGTGACTTTCTCAGAGAAAACGCAGTCTTCAGAAGCGCTGCGAATACTCCTGGCTGAAGATAACCTCATAAACCAGAAACTGGCGGTGCGGCTGCTGGAAAGCCTGGGCCACACGGTAACGGTGGCGCACAACGGGCGGGAAGCCCTCGACGTTCTCAGCAGCGGCATTTTTGATCTTGTATTCATGGACGTGCAGATGCCGGAAATGGACGGCCTTGCGGCCACGCGTGAGATCAGAAAGTCGCCACATGCGAAATGGAGGGGTCTGCCTATCATCGCCATGACGGCGCATGCCATGAAAGGGGATCGCGAAAGCTGCATCGACGCCGGAATGGACGGCTACCTGGCAAAACCAATCAATCGGCAGCTACTTCAGCAGGCTATTGAATATGTGATGGCGCGCGTAGGAACGGGCGCTGGACACTCATCAGGGAAAGACAGTTAAATCGATTTCACTGGAATCAAGCTGATATCATCCACCAGCCCTACTTCCTTCTGGATAAACGGCTCCGCATATTTTACTCCGGCCAGCATTCCATAAAATGCTGCCATGGTGCTTACTCGATCGCGGATCTCAGCGTGGGCAGGAAAATCGCCTTGCCCGGCTGCCTGATCAGTGTATTGCGACGCATAGGCGTAAATCGACTCCAGGCGCGCTTCAAACTGATCAGTGATGTCCACCACAAAAGTTGGCCGTACGTCGTAATAGAGTGTTGCGTAAATGATCTTAAACGGCCGGTGGGGGCGATCAGACAGATCGGCGTCCGTTTTGGCCGACGCTCCATTGCTCTGCTCGGCCTCCTTCTCAAGTTGCAGTTTGCTCAGCCCTGCCAGGAAACATGCTTCATATCCAAGTGTTGAGCATGTGTAGTGATCTGGATGACGCCCCAGCCAGTAGGGAAGGATCACCACGCGAGGCCGTTGCTGGCGAATAACACGGGCGACTTTCAAGCGGTTCTCCCACGTGTTTTCCACTCGTCCGTCAGGGATATCCAATGCGTGTCGAAAACTTACCTGCAAGATTCTGGCTGCATGAGTCGCTTCACGGGCACGGTCTTCGGCAGTGCCGCGAGTGCCCATCTCGCCCTGAGTGAGATCGAGAATGCCGGTGCGTTTGCCCCGTTGCGCCATCTTGAGTAACGTTCCGCCGCAGGTCTGCTCCACATCGTCTCGGTGAGCGGCAATGGCAAGCACATCCAATGCGTGCGCGCTCACTCAAACTCCCCTGCTTCAATGGTTACGTTCTCACGCACGATCAACCTGTGTCCGGCCATCTCCTTTACGTGTGGCAGCACGCGGTCGATGTGGTCGGCGGTGTCCACGAATGTGAGTACCACAGGAAGTTTCCCCCCAGCGTCCACCAGCGTCGCGGTCTTCACGCGGCCGCGCCCGGTAAAGCCGGCCACGGCATGGAGGACGGTAGCCCCGGCAATCTGTTGTTCGCGCAAATATTTGAGCAATTCCAGGTGCAGAGGCCTGCGATGCCATTCGTCAGCTTCGTTAAGATAGATGGAAACCTGGACCGCGATGCGGGGTTGATTCATGGGTGCGCCCTGGGCGCCATCCTTTCGCAAAAATTCTACACAGTCTGGACTGGGGTTCAAATGGCACGCGCGAGCGCAGCTCCCACCAGAATAGCTCCTAGACACAAAAGATTGTTCGTCAGAATGTTGGTGGCAAACATGGTCCAATGACCCTGCTCGAAATACGCCATGGTTTCAAAGGCGTAACTGGAAAACGTGGTGTACGATCCGCAGAACCCGACTGCGACCAGCAACCGCCACAGAGGATTCGCCAGTACTCGCTCCGTTGTCCAGACCAGGAAAAAGCCCAGAATCAGGCTGCCGGTAATATTGATAACCAGCGTGCCGTAAGGGAAAGCGGCATCACTAAAGCGGGTGATGACTCGGGTTAGGAAATAGCGCAAATTGGCGCCCAGCAGGGCTCCCAGGGAAATCCAGAGATAGGGCTTCCATTCGACCAAAGGTCTCATGACGACTCCAATTTTGGGATATTGGTAGGAGTCATCAGCCCCTATGGGCGGTTAAAGGCGAACTCCATCGCCTGCTCCATTGAACTACAAAGCATTGCCGCAGAACAAGCAAAATCTTCTCGGCCTGCCAGCGTATGTCGAAGAAAATAAAAGCCCTAGCTCCGTTTTCCACAGTTGCACCAGGAATCAGGCAGTCAGCATCTAATATGTCATCTAAAATAAGCCTTGGCGTTATAGCCAGCCTTGGCTCCCTTTTCATGACCCTTCTTGAACATCGAATCAAAGGTCTTACAGGAGACCTGTCCGAAGTAGTCTCCAAGCTCACTCAGGAAGTGACGCCGAAGAATGTGCATCGGTTGCGCACCACGGTGCGCCGGATTGAGAGCCTTGTGAGCTATGCAAATCCTGACCTGAGCAAGAAATTGGAGCGCACGTTGGAGCGGCTGGCGGATTTACGGAGGCGCGCGGGAAAGGTCCGCGATATCGACGTCCAGGTAGAACTCCTCGACCAGCTTGGGAATGGTTCCACGGCCAAAGATCGCAAGATGCTTCTGACTGTCCTGGATAAAAAGCGTGATCGTCAATCCAGGAGACTCGTTTCACTCCTGAAGAAGTTTGCTGATGTGAAGCTCTTTTCCCGGCTGGAGCGGATTGCTGAAAAAGCTGGCACCGGCCCTTCTGAATCCAACCGCCCGCTCGCTCCCTTGGAAGCGGCGCGCTCTCAACTGGCCGTGATGGCAGGCGCGGTGGCCAGGCAGCCTTTGAAACCCAGTCGCCTGCATGATGCGCGTATTCAGGTCAAAAAGATCCGTTACCTCGCCGAACTAGCGGAAGAAAGCGCGGAGCAGAAAGGCTTTATTGCCAATCTGAAAGCTGCCCAGAATGCGATTGGCGCTTGGCACGACTGGGAGGAGCTGACGAAGCTGGCGGAACATCGTTTCGCGGAACGGGCCAATTGCGCCTTGCTGAGCGAGATACGCGCGCTCTTTGCCACGCGGCATGGAGCCGCTGTTTCGGCTGTGGCAGATCTTTTTGCTTCAACCCGGCCTACTGCCACTCGCAAACCACCTCGCGGAGCTCTGCTTGCCCGGACTGCCTCCCGCCGGGCCTGACTAGATCATGCCGGTATTTGCCGCAGTCGATATCGGTTCCAACTCGGTACGTCTCAGCATCGCCGAGCTGCGCCGTGGACGGCTTATCCCTCTGCATCAGGACCGGGAAGTTACACGCCTGGGTGAAGGCGTTTTTCGCAACGGTAGTCTTGATCCCCAGGCGATGGCGCAAACGCTGAAAGTGCTGCGACGTTTCCATCGCGCCGTGCAGAGCTACGCCGTCGATCGGACGCGCGTGGTGGCCACCAGCGCCATGCGAGATAGCGACAATTCTGCGCTCTTTGCGGAGTGGCTCAAGACCGTGACGGGCTGGAACCTGGACATCATTACCGGCCTGGAAGAAGGTCGACTGATTCATCTGGGCGTAATTTCCAGCATGCGCACCCCACCGCCCAAACTCTTGTTGATCGACCTCGGCGGTGGCAGCTGCGAACTCACGCTGTCGGAGAAAGGCCATATCAAAGAGATTGTCACGCTTCCTCTCGGGGCGGTCAGGCTCACAGGAGAGTTCATCCATCACGAACCGCCGCAACCATCTGAAATCAAGCGCCTGAATGAATTTATTTCCCAGGAAGTGGAACACGTGGCCCGGCAGATCATTCGCGCTGACGCTCGCACCGTGATTGCAACCTCAGGAACCGCGGCTGCGTTGGCAGGCGGAGCCGAGTCGCTCCGTATGCGGATGAGCCGAAATCCGTCGGTTTCTCAAGCGGTTGCCGCGAAGCTTGCTCAACGGCTGGCGAAGCTCACTGCCCGGCAGCGCGCCGCCATCAAAGGCATCAATTCCAAGCGCGCGCAGATCATCGTCGCCGGCGCCGCGGTTTATTCGCAGGTGCTGCATGCATGCCGGCTGAAGGGCTTCCGTTATTCGCCGCTGGGACTCCGCGATGGCATTCTCGCCCAGATGGCGGCTGAATATGATCAGCACACCCGCTCACATCGGCAGCTGGAGTCTGACCGGCAGGATGTATTGCTGAACACGGGGCGACGGTATGGCGTCGATTTGGAGAATGCGGAACAGGTCCGCAGGCTGGCCTTGTCTCTTTTCGACCAAAGCCGCAGGCTACACGGGCTGAACAAGGATTGTCGCGAGTGGATTGCGGCCGCCGCCATGCTGTACGAAGTTGGAATGTATATCAACCCGGTTGGGCTGCATCGCCACGCCTACTACGTGATCTCGCGCTCTGAACTCTATGGGTTTACTCCCCTGCAACGGACCATCATTGCCACCGTGGCGCGATTCCAGGGAAATTCCAAACCTCAGCTTCGCGACCGCCTGATCAAGCTGCTCCCTGCGCAGATCAGGTCGGACGTGATCAAGTCGATAGCGATTCTTCGCGTGGCCCGGGCCTTGAATCAGGGCCGGCGTTCCGCGGTTGATTCGATTCGTGCGGCCACCAAAAATGGCGATCTGATCATCACGGTGAAAGCCGGCCGCGGCGGGGCCGACCTGGAGTTGTGGGCGGGCGAAAAGGAAGTACCCTATTTCCGCGAGGTTTTCGGCCGCGAACTTGTCTTCAAAGCGGCCTGAAGGGTCCGTGCGATCTTCGGCGTCACCAGCCACTGCATGGTTCCTGTGCGGCCATTCATTTCCACCTTGGCGACGGCACCCTTCTTGAAGTCCAGTTGCAGTGCTCCGGTGCCTGCGGAAACTGATTTGCTCAGGAACTCTGTGAGGCTGGGATTATGGCCGACCACCATGATGGCATCGAATTTCTTGTAGCGCGCCAGCATGGACTGAAATTGATCAAATTCGGCCTCAGGACGTAGTTCCTGCTCAATCAGCACGGCCGAATCCACTGCCAGTTCGTTCGCCACCAGCGACGCGGTCTGGCGCGCCCGGGTGAGAGGACTGCTGATGATATGTTCCACCTGGACATCAAGATTTGCCAGCATTCGCCCGATGTAACGAGCTTGCAGGGTGCCCTCTTCATCGAGAGGGCGTCGCTCGTCCTTCTTCGGGTTCAGCACGGATTTGCCGGCGGATGCGTGGCGCAAGAAATAAATAATCATGAATGATTAACGCTCTATTAACTGCTTTCCGCTTCGGGTGGATGCCCGGCGCGTTTGCCGTGGGACGACGGGATCGGGTATGTCGGCCGCGGTGGCGGTTCCTTCGGCTACGGCAATCAGAAAATCCTGAGCGCAGAAGTCATTTTGACCGCGCTGCCGCGGCAGTCGCGAGTAATTGCCATGGCGATCCAGGAACCGGGATTTTACGTTATCGGCCAGGTAAGCGGCCAATATTTCATTCTTGATTCTCTGTTTGAGTGAGGGATCAAGCACTGGGCACAGGACTTCAACACGTTCGTAGAGATTGCGGGGCATCCAGTCTGCGCTGGAAATGTAAATTTCGTCATCACCGCCATTTTCAAAATAGAAAATCCGCGAGTGCTCCAGAAACCGGTACACCACGCTCCGGATGACGATGTTCTCACTCACTCCCGGCACACCCGGGCGAAGCGAGCACATGCCTCGTACCGTGAGATCGATCTTCACTCCGGCCTGGGAAGCACGATAAAGCGCCTCGATGACGTTTTTATCGAGCAGGGAATTCATCTTGGCGATAATGCGAGCGGGGCGGCCGTGCGCGGCATGTTCCGCTTCTCGCTGGATCTGGGCCAAAGTGGTGGCCGCGAGATCCACTGGCGCGATGGCAAGCGGAGCGTAACTGGGCGCCTCCGAGTACGCCGTCAAATAGTTGAATACCGAATTTACAGACGAGGTGATTTCGTCGGAACAAGTAAGCAGGCTGACGTCAGTATAAAAGCGTGAAGTCAGCGGGTTGTAGTTTCCCGTTCCGATGTGCACATAGCGGCGCGTCACCCCGTCAGGGTCATGGCGAACCAGAAGGCAAAGCTTGCAGTGTGTTTTCAAGCTGACCAGGCCGTGATACACCTGTACGCCGGCATCCTCCAGCATGCGCGCCCACTGGATGTTGGACGCCTCGTCAAACCTGGCCTTGAGCTCAAGGACGGCTGTGACTTCCTTTTCTGCGGCAGCGGCGGAAATCAAAGCCTCGACGATGGGTGAATCCCGGTTGGTGCGGTAGATGGTCTGTTTCAGCGAAATCACGTCGGGGTCACTGGCCGCCCGTTCGATGAAATCAACCACGGCGTCAAAGGAATCGTATGGATGGTGCAGCAGGATGTCACGTTTGCGTAATTCGGCAAAAATATCAGTGCTGTTGGAAGGCAGGCGCAGCTCACGGGGCACAAAGCTCTTGAACTTAAGCGCCGGCCGTTCCAGGTCATAGAAATTGAACAGCCGCGAGAGATTGACCGGGCCCTGGGTAGGGAAGATCTGCCAATCATCAAGCTCAAAAGTCTGCTGCAGGCGCCGCGCGATCTCGCCGCTGGCATTGGCATCGATTTCCAGACGCACAGCGTCACCCTTGCGCCGGCGGTGCAACTCAGTCCGCACCGATTCCAGCAGGTTTCGCGTCTCCTCTTCTTCCAAATACAGGTTGCTGTTCCTGGTCACACGGAACGAAGCTGCTGAAACAATTTCATATCCGCGATACATGCGGGCTGCGTGATAGGTGAGAAGGTCAGCAAGAAAAACAAACGCTGTGCCGTCACTCGACGGCAACCGAACCAGCCGGGGAAGAGCGCGGGGCACCGTGATGACTCCCATGTACATTCCACTGGCTCTGCGCTTACGCTTCAATAGCAGTCCAATGCACAAAGCTTTGTTGAGAACGCGGGGAAATGGATGAGCGGGATCCACGGTGACTGGCGTCAGCAGCGGGTCGACCTCCGCTTCACAGTAAGCATCAATAAAGCTCTCTTGCTCCGGGGTAAGTTCTTTCAGGTCCAAAACGCGAATGTTCTCCCGCGTTAGAGCCGGCATCAGTTTCTCATTCCAGCATTCGTATTGCTCCTGCACAAACTCATGCGTCTCCTTGGCAATGAGCTCACGCTCCTGCTGTGCCGTTAGAGCGTCCGGACCGGCGTCAATGAAGCCTTCCTCAATGCGTTGCAGGAGGCCGGCTACGCGAACCTCAAAGAATTCATCAAGGTTGCTGGCCGAGATGGCGAGGAATTTGACCCGTTCCAGCAGTGGATTGCGCTCGTCGTTGGCCTCTTCCAGCACGCGGCGATTGAACGCCAGCCAGGATGTTTCACGATTTATATAAAGAGACGGGTCTGATACAGATCGATTCATACGCCCAATAGGATCGGGATTAAAGCCGTTGGTCGACGTTTTGCGCTGCAAATCCATTGTAGCGTTTCGCGCTTGAAACTGCGCTGCCGTTACTTCGAGTAATACTTTAAGAGTGTGCTTGGTTCCACTGGCAAATCAGCTTGATGCATGATGCCTTACGTCAGCTCCGCGGACCCAGAAAATCACGTCTTCCGCAATATTGGTTGCGTGGTCGGCAACGCGTTCCAGGTTGCGGGCCACAATAAGTGTGTCCAGCAGATTGCGATGATTGTTGCTCGACTTTCCCATGGCCGCGTCGACCGATTCAAAGATTTCCCGATTGATGTTATCGACCAGGTCGTCGCGCTCCAGCACCGTCTGGGCACGATCGACGTCCGCCGTCAGGAATGAATTCAGCGCATCGCGGACCATGCTGATGCTGATCTGGGCCATGCGGGGAATATCAACGTCGAGCTGTGAATCCGGGCGCGCCGCCAGGTCCATCACACGCTCGGCGATGTTCACTGCCTGGTCGCCAACCCGTTCCAAATCAGCGTTGATCTTGATGCACGCGACGATGAAGCGGAGATCGATGGCCATGGGTTGCTGCATGGCCAGCAAATCAATGGACATCTCATCGACCTCGCGTTCAGCGGCGTTGATCCGGGATTCATCGCGCAAAACCAGTTCGCACAGGGAAAGGTCGCGGCTCTGGTATGCACGCACCGCGCGCTCAACCGCCTGCTCGGCAAGGCCGCCCATCGCTAGCAGTTTTTGTTTTAAGTCTTCGAGTCCCTGGTGGAACCGAGTGCGTGTCATCCGAACCTCCCGGTGATGTAGTCTTCCGTGCGCTTGTCGGAAGGTTTGGTGAACATGGTTTCGGTTTTATCAAGCTCCACCATGACGCCCATGAGGAAAAACGCGGTGAAGTCGGCCACGCGCGCGGCCTGCTGCATGTTGTGGGTAACGATCACCACCGTGTATTCCTTTTTCAATTCAAAAATCAGGTCTTCGATTTTTGCGGTTGAAATCGGATCCAGGGCTGAAGCCGGCTCATCCATCAGCAGGACCTCAGGCTCCACTGCCAGGGCGCGGGCAATGCACAACCGCTGCTGCTGGCCGCCGGAGAGGCTGGCCCCGGACTTTTTCTTCAAGTCGTCCTTTACTTCGTCCCACAATGCAGCTTGTTTCAGTGAGCGCTCAACCACCTGATCCAGTTCACGGCGATTGCGAAAGCCGTTCAGCTTCAGGCCCGCGGCAACATTGTCATAAATGGTCATGGTGGGAAAAGGATTGGGCTTTTGGAATACCATGCCGACCCGGCGGCGAATCCATACCGGCGAGACGCCTTTTCCGTAGACATCAAGCTCGCCGATGGAAACCTTGCCCTCCACCCGGGTATCGGGCAGCGTTTCATGCATGCGGTTCAGGCAGCGAACAAAGGTGGACTTACCGCAGCCGGAAGGACCAATGATCGCCGTAGCTTTCTTCGCCGGCACATTCATGCCGATATTGAAAAGCGCCTGCTTGGCGCCGAACCACGCGTTCAGATTTTCTACGTGAATGCCCGCGTCCATCAGCTGGCTCCCTTGATCGTGCCGCGGCTGGCGATGAATCTGAAGAGTATGACGGTGAGCATGATCATTCCAATAAGAACCAATGCTCCTGTCCAGGCCTGGCGGTGGGCCTGATCGTAGGGCATGATGGCGTATTTGTAAATTTGCAGCGGCATGGCTGAAATCGGCTGGTTAACGTCGAGATTCCAGAATTCATTGCCAAAAGAGGTGAACATCAAAGGCGCGCTCTCACCCGCGATCCTGGCAAAGGCCAGCAGGATGCTGGTGACAATGCCGGCGCTCGCCGTCCGCACCACCACGGAAACGATGGTACGCCACTTCGGTATGCCCAACCCAAGCGCGGCTTCGCGGATCGACTGCGGAACCAGCAGCAGAACTTCTTCCGTCGTCCGACAGATGGTCGGGATCATCATAATGCCCAGCGCGACGCTGCCCGCCAGCAGGGAAAAGTGTTTTTGCGTGACCACGACCAGCGCATAAGCCGTCATCCCGATCACGATCGAAGGAACGCCGTTCAGAACGTCGGCGGTAAAGCGGACAATATTCCCCCACCGGTTGCGTCCGTACTCAGCCAGAAATATCCCCGCCCCAATTCCCAGCGGAACGCCAATCATGCTGGCTACCGCCAGAAGCATGATGGATCCGACAATGGCATTGGCCATACCGCCTCCGGTTTCACCGATAGGCTTGGGGATCTGTGTGAAAAAAGCCCAGTTCAGTTCCGTAGCCCCGCGCATCACAACCGTACCGAGGATAAGAAAAAGAGGGACGGTCACCACCAACATGGCCAGGCCGATCAATCCAAGGGCCAGCCAGTTCACCAATCTGCGGCGGAGAGAGATGTTTTGCTGAGGTCTAGGCAAGGGCCCTCGCCGGCATTCCGCGGGTAATCGACCAGACCAGCAACCCCGCCAGGGCGTTCACGATAAGAGTGATAACAAACAAGATCAGCGCCATCTCCATCAACGAACTTTGATAGAAATTTCCGACAGCCTCAGTAAATTCATTCGCGATCACACTGGCTAGCGTGTAACCCGGTGCGAACAATGACTTCGCGATTTCCGGGCGGTTCCCGATCACCATGGTCACCGCCATGGTTTCCCCCAGCGCTCGGCCAAGGCCCAGAATCACCGCGCCGAATATTCCGGGGCGGGCATTGCGGAGAACAGCCATCCGCAGCATTTCCCATTTAGTGGCGCCCAGGGCAAGGGCGGCCTCTCGCTGTACGCGAGGAACAGCGGTGATGACCTCACGGGTAATCGAGGCGATGATGGGAAGGATCATGATGGCAATGATGGTTCCGCCGGCCAGCATGCCCCAGCCGTATTTCGGTCCGCTGAACAATCCAGTCCACCCAAAATAGCGGCCAAGAAACGGCTCTACGTGAGCGCGAAGAAACGGAGCGAGGACAAAAATTCCCCACAGTCCGTAGATCACGCTGGGAATGGCGGCCAGCAGTTCGACCAGCAGTGAAAAGATGCCGCGAATTCGTTGAGGGCACAGTTCGGTTAAAAAGAGGGCCGTCCCCAGTGACAGAGGCACGGCGATGACCAGGGCCACCAAAGATGACACGACAGTGCCGTAAATAAACGGCAATGCGCCAAAATCTTCCGCAACCGGGTCCCAGATCTGCTTGATCAGGAACCTGACGCCGAATTTGCTCATTGAGAGGCGGGATTGGGAAATCAGCTCAAAGACGATTAAACCCACGATTGCCAGCACAGCCAGGGCGCAAAAAACAACAAGAGATCGAAAAACCGCGTCGGCCCAGAGGCTCTCTCGCGGCCCTTTAAGGTTCTTTGGGACTACCCTGAGGGTCTTGTTGTCAGCCAACACAAGATCCCCTGCGCTCAGCTCGGTGCGATCGTCAGAACGGTGCGAATGGAGCGGCCCGGGCAGGGTTTGCATGATTGGAAGCTAGCAGACGATTGTTAACAGATTGTTAAAAATTGAGCGCCGGTCGGTGAAACCGACGCTCAGGAAGGAGTAAGGAAGAAAGAGTTCAAGGGTAAGTACACGCGCTCAATTCGAGTATTGGCTTATTTCTTTGCTGACTGTTTCGGTTTTATTTTGATCTCCTTGATGCGTGCCTTCACTTTGGTCGCTACGGACTTGGGCAACGGCGCATACGACAGTGCTGATGTCATGGTTTGGCCTTGATCGACCATCCAGTTCAAGAAGTCGACAAACGCCTTTTCCTTGCCCGCATCAGTCCATTCCGCGGGCACCAGAAGCCATGTAAAACTGCTGATGGGGTAGGCGTCTTTGCCCGGCGCGTTGGTGATGGAAACCCGGAAATCATCGGGCATGTCCTTTACCGACCCGGCGGCAGCCGTCACCGATTCCAGGCTGGCTTTCACGAACGTCCCTGCTGGGTTCTTGACGCTGCCGTAGGGCATGTTATTGGAAATGGCATAGATCAGTTCAACATAACCGATGCTTCCTTCGGTCTGCCGAACTGTTCCAGAAACGCCTTCATTGCCTTTTCCGCCCAATCCAACGGGCCAGTTCACTGACGTTCCTTTTCCCACTTTGCTCTTCCATTCGGGGCTTACCTTGCTGAGGAAATCGGTAAAAATATACGTTGTGCCGCTGCCGTCTGAACGGTGCACCACGACTATGTCGCTGTCAGGGAACTTCACCCCGGGATTGTCCTTGGCCAGGGCGGGATCATTCCATTTTGTGATCTTGCCCAAAAAAATGTCAGCCAGGACCTGGCCGGTG
The DNA here is from genome assembly GCA_035762225.1 of Candidatus Angelobacter sp. Taxonomy (GTDB): domain Bacteria; phylum Acidobacteriota; class Terriglobia; order Terriglobales; family Acidobacteriaceae; genus Angelobacter. The sequence goes on along the minus strand of DASTPO010000072.1, from coordinate 210 downwards.
AATTTCAGTTCCGAGTTCACGCCCGGAATATTGTAAGTGGGCACATCGGCGCCCAGCACCGTGGGAATATGAAAGACCTTGCCTGAGACTTTTGACAGCTGGTCATCCGTCATCGGCCCGTCACTGGCACCGAAATCCACAGTTCCGGCCGTGAGCTGCTGTATGCCGCCGCCGCTGCCTATCGACTGGTAATTGATCTTGATGTCTGAA
>DASTPO010000071.1:0-2595 GCA_035762225.1 Candidatus Angelobacter sp. | reverse complement strand
GGCATGTACTACTGCATTGCCTGCCGCGAAGCCTGCGACCTCCAGGCCCAGTACGGAACCAGGCAATAGGCCGTCAGATCGATTTTGAACCGCCATTTTCCGTTTTGGTAACTTAGTAGTTGTGAAAGCCCCTGGCGGACTCATGCCGGTGCAATCGTCCAACTCCCAAGTTGCTCAACCGCAATCCAGTTCCGGCTCACGTCGTCTGGGTGCGGAGGTAGTCAGCTATTACACTTCTCTGCTCACGCATTATGGCCCGCAGAACTGGTGGCCGGCGCGCTCGCGGATTGAAGTCATCATCGGCGCATACCTGACGCAAAACACGAACTGGAGCAACGTGGAGAAGGCGCTCAAGAATCTGCGCCGCGCACGGATGCTTAGCCTGCGGGCGTTGCGCCGAATCTCTCTGGAGCGCCTTGAAGAGCTGATTCGGCCGTCGGGTTACTACCGGCAAAAGGCCCGCAAGCTTAAGACGTTTGTCGAGTTCCTGGACCGCAGCTACTCTGGGTCGCTCACCCTTATGTTTGCCCAGCCAACGAAAAATCTTCGAGCAGAGCTGCTGGCCCTGAACGGTGTTGGCCCCGAGACGGCGGACTCCATCCTTCTCTATGCCGGCGGTCATCCCGTCTTTGTGGTGGACGCGTACACGCGCCGCATTCTCGAGCGCCATAGAATCATCAACGCCAAAGGCGCTTATGAAGAAATCCGCGCACTCGCGGAACAGGCCATACAGGAGGCTGAAGCAGAGTCACTCCTGGCCAGCAACCCTGGGTTGAATCCGCGACACGCTGTCTCACGGATGAGCCGCGCCCGACGCAGCCCTCTCGCACAGCATTACAACGAATTGCACGCGCTGATTGTGCGCATCGGCAGCGATCATTGCCGCGCCACGGCGTCGTGTGAGGGTTGCCCCCTGCAAAAGTATTTACCATCACCTGAGCTTTACAACTGCTCGCCCGGTTCGCGAATCCTACAAGACCAGTACGTAAAAACCGAACCTTGGGGGTGACATAATGCTGTTGTTGATTGGAATCGTTCTCTTCGTGATGTGGATTCTGGGTTTCGCCGCGTTCCATGTGGCCGGCGGCCTGATTCATCTGTTGCTGGTCTTCGCCGTTATATCCATCATCTGGCATCTGGTGACTGGAAGACGCGCCACGGTTTAAGCCACGGCTTTAAACCGGACAACTTCCTGGCCCGGCGACCCGGGCCAGATTACTTTTCATTCCGGCCAGATCCGCAGCGCCGTTTTGCTCAATATCTGTTCTTTTATTTCTGCCGGTAACGCAAGTTCCTGAAACTGGTCAAGGTTTTGCTTGATATCGGGAATGCCGGGGCTCGGCCAGTCCGTGCCGAATAGCGTCTTGTGCGCGATCTCTTCCAGGCGCGGAAAATATTTGAGCAATATCCTGGGCGGAATTCCACTGATGTCCAGGTGCATATTCTTGTGCCGCCTGAGCAGGAAGAATGCCGTCTGCATCCATATGGGCCGCCCGCCGTGCGCCATCAGTATCTTCAGCCTGGGAAAATCCACAGCTACGTCATCCAGGTAAATAGGATCGCCGTATTTGTTGCGCGCTGCCGGGAAGATCGACGTCCCTGTGTGAACCATCACCGGAATTCCGTTCGCCTCTGCTCCGCGATAAATCAGTTCCAGCTCTTTCACGCCGTTCATGTAGTCGTTGGCGTAGAGCAGCTGATGCGGTGGATGGATCTTGATCAGCCGGATGCCCAGGCGAACCAGCTTGTCCATCTCAGCCTCCACGTTGAGCGTATGCCGGGGATGAATGCTCCCGCATGAAAGCAGCCGCCGCGGATTTTCCTTGCAGTAATCCGCCACCCACTGGTTCACCTCGTGGGTGAAGCCCATGGTATCGGGCGCGACATAATTGATGAGCACCGCCCGTTCAACCTCGATGGAATCCAGATACTTCAGCAGCGCCTTCGGGGACCGGCAATATTCGAGGATGTCGTCGTAATGGCCGCGCGCCTTCTTCATCACCTCGAGCGGCCCGGCCTTGAACATCTCTGCGGGTTGAATGTGGATGTGGCAGTCAGTAATGATCATGCAGTCGTTAGTAATTGTGCTTAGTAGTTAGCAATTAGCAAATGGCAACTAGCAATTGGCCGAAACCTAATTTCCGGCCTGGTTTAGCGCGCAATACTTTGCTCCCTGGCTTCTCATTTTAGGCCGAGATCAAAGCCGCGAAGCCATTCCGGCTTGTCGATACCATCTGAGTCCATTACGTACGCCGGTCGACACATGTCACCGTTGACTCCAATCACTCCACGTAACTTCCCGAAGATGACCACTCCGCACCTATCGCCAGAATCACTCCAGATTACCTGAACGTCTTTCTCTGCAACAGTGAATGACGGCTTGCGATTGTAAATATGTAGATGGTACAGAATTCGTGTTTTGTCCGACAAATAGAGGTAGCCCGTTGCGTCGTCTTGCTCAAAAACGGCGTCGTATCCGTCGATGCCAATTCCGACAATGAACTCGTCTACCTTGGCCATATCGTGACAATAGGGATCCCTCCCCTTCGCAAGTTCAGCGTCGGGACTACCGAAGAGCAGCCGCCAGCACCGCCC
>DASTPO010000070.1:0-4832 GCA_035762225.1 Candidatus Angelobacter sp. | reverse complement strand
GGTTAACCGGATAGCCAGTCAAAAACCATGTCATATTTACTCCGCATGGAATCGCCCGCCTCAACCCGCTCGCATGACTTTCCTGCCCAGATCAGCCAGGCAGAGATTGAGACCGTCGCGGTTCGCGCGTCGTTTACCTGGGGACCGCAGGGCCTGTACCTGCTCTTTGGACTGGTCTGGTTTTTCTATTTTCTGATCCGCGACATCCCCGACGTCGCCCATAACACGGTGTTTTTTGGACTGGGGGCAACGCTGTTGGCAGCAGCAGGCCTGGCCTATGACATCCGGAGGCGCAAACGGCAGACCGTACTCTATCCGCTCAACGGGCAGATTGCGCTTTATCGTGGCGGGACCTTCCAGTACAGCTTTGCCCCGGCTGAGATGCAGCGCCAGCGCCTCGATTTCTTTGGCTGGATGATGGTGGTACTCAAGCTGTTGCTGCCAATGTTCCTCTTGATGGTGATCGCGGCCGTATTGCTCCTTGACGGAATGAAGCACGCCGCTCCCAACTCAGGGCCCGATGTGGCTTTGTTTGCCTACATCATGGGCTTCGCGATTTTTGGCTTTGTGGCGTTGTATCGGTCGCATATCAAGCTGATGTTCTTCTGGCTACCGGATGAAAAGGGAAAGCTGGCAATCCCTCTCTACCTCCATCGCCGAGAAATCCAGAAGGTGATTCAGGGCGACGTCAGACCCATCGGGTAAATCGTTTGCCATCACTTCGGAAAAGCCTGAACGCTTTCCCAGGATGGGGTGCGACTCAGTCTTCTTGCCATGGTTGACGAATTGCACTAGCTGTTCGTCTATAATCGCGCGGCAGAGGTGGATTATGCGCAGGATTATTGCGGCAACATTCTTCGGGGTATTCGCAGCTTGTATCGCGCTGGCGGCGGACCCTGTGGCTGACTTGAAGAAAGCTGATGCGGATTGGGCGAAGGCGGCCGAGTCGAGAAACCTGGATCAGTTTGTCAGTTACATCGCGGACGACGCCTACGTCTCCGGCAATGACGGCAAATGGGTGCATGGGAAAGATGCTGCGCGTGCCTTGTGGTCCAAGATGCTGGCTGACCCGAATTTCAAACTCACCTGGACAGCGGAGTCGGCGGAAGTATCCAAGGACGGAATGTTTGGCTACACACGCGGATCATTCCAGGGGACCGCAGGCGGCAACCCGATTTCGGGCAGTTACACCACGGTTTGGAAGAAGAGCAAGGGTGGTAAGTGGCTCGCCACCGTGGATATTTCGGCATCCGCAACACCCTAAATCATCGATTTTTCCTGTCCATGAACCGCCCCAAGTTGGATGATTTCCAAAATGGGGCGGTGTTGCTTAAGGGCTGCGCCAAATTGGTTTCTGCTTTGCTGTTATTGCGCGATTTCGCGCAGCGCGGCCGCCCACCTAGGAAATAAAGAAATCATTGCCCAACCGGTCTTTTCCTGATAAAACTTGCGGCAAAGTCATGGCCACCCCAGATAGCAAAGCCGCGTCCGTCGCCGAACAGCCCTCACTGTTGGGAAGATTCTTTTGTTCGTCGAACCTGGTTCTTCTGATGGTCTGCCTGATGTATGGGCTCACCTACATCGACCGGATCAACGTCAACACGGCGGGTCCGTCGATTCAAAAAGACCTTCACCTCAACACTTACGAGCTGGGCTGGGTGTTTTCAGCGTTCGGCTGGGCTTATCTTGTTTTGCAGGTCTGGGGCGGTTGGCTGAGTGACCGTTTTGGCGCCCGTCGCGCCTTGACTGTCTGCGGAATCATTTGGGCCGGCTCCACGATGCTCATGGGACTGGTGGGGAGTTTCACTGGATTGATCCTTTGCCGTGTGCTGCTGGGGCTGGGTGAAGGCGCCACCTTTCCAACCGCCACACGCGCGCTCGCGGACTGGTTTCCGGCAGAAAAACGCGGCTTTGCCCAGGGAATAACGCACTCTTTTGCCCGTCTGGGAAATTTCTTCACGCCTCCGCTGGTTGCGTTTCTTATTAGGCTACGCTCGTGGCGGCTTTCATTTGTGGTCTTGGGTGGCGTCAGCCTGCTATGGTCAGTGGCGTGGTGGTTCTATTTCCGTGATGATCCGTCCACTCACCGGGGCATCACGCAGTGGGAACTTGCTCGCGTTCCCAAATACACCGCCAAGAAAGACAGAAAGAAAGACCCCGTTCCGTGGAAGGCTCTCGCCTTCCGCATGGCGCCGGTTACGCTGGTTTACTTCTGTTACGGCTGGACCCTGTGGCTATATCTCACCTGGCTGCCTTCATTCTTCATGCACGGATACAAGCTCGATCTCAAAAAGTCGGCATTGTTTTCCAGCGGCGTATTTCTGGCGGGCGTAATTGGTGATACCGTGGGCGGCCTGGTCAGCGATCGCATCCTGATCAAGACCGGCGACCGCAACAAAGCGCGCCGCAATCTTGTGATCGCCGGCTTCCTGCTGTCGCTGTTGTTCATGATTCCGGTTCTGCGATCGCATGACCTGAATACCGTTGCTCTTTGCCTGAGCGCAGCTTTCTTCTTCGCGGAATTTACCATCGGACCGTTTTGGGCCATTCCCATGGATATCGCGCCGCGCTTCTCCGGTTCGGCCAGCGGGTTGATGAATGTAGGCTCTGCGCTGGCTGCCGCGGTATCACCGCTGGTGGCCGGATATGTCATTCAAAAGACAGGCAACTGGAGCCTGCCCTTCCTGGGCAGCATTGGATTGCTCTTATTTGGGGCCTTCATGGCGTATTGGATGAAACCCAACGAGCCGTTGCCCGGCACCGAATTGGGAGCAGTTGCGCGGCCGGTGGGTTGAATCGTCGCCGGGTCTTGACAATTCTAAGCCGTTTTTTACTTGCTTTCAGACAAGCTGAAGGACAATACTTGCTCCACCAAGCACGAATTAAGCAGGGCCAGGTTTCGACGGATAAAAATCTATGCGTCCAGCAGTCCTTTCTATTTCCGCAGAAAGGGTGTTGGCTCCCATCCGTAATGCCGTTTTGGCACACGCGGGTTACGGGGTCATACCAGTCGCGTCTGTTGATTCAGCTCTGAAAATTCTCCGAGCGCGCCACGTATGCGCTATTGTGATCGCTAATTCCGTTCCTCTCGTCGAAAGACGGCGCGTCTGCACAGAAGGGCACAGCCTGCATGTTCCCAGCGTGGTGATGGATCCCTATGACCAGACCCCGGAAGATCAGTCTGAGCTGCATGTCAATCCCCTGGATGGGCCGGAGGCGTTTCTTGATGCGCTGGCGGCTTTGATGCAGCGCGATCACCGGCCATGTGTCGGCGAAGATCCCGAGAAGGCCGCGGTAGCTGCTAAACTTTAGTGGATGTCATTCGCTCCGGGCCAGTCAGTTCTGGCAGAAAATCCTTCCTCATCGGAATTGAACGCACTCAATCAGGAAATCATCGCCTGTGCGCGTTGCCCTCGCCTGGTCGCCCATTGCACCAAGGTAGGGCAGGTGAAGCGTCGTGCCTACCTTGAGTGGGAATACTGGGCCCGACCGGTGCCCGGGTTTGGCGATCCCAACGCGCGGCTGCTGATTCTTGGGCTGGCACCTGGTGCGCATGGGTCCAACCGCACGGGACGGCCTTTCACCGGCGACGGTTCCGGCAATTTCATGTATCCGGTGCTGCACAAGACCGGTTTTGCCTCACAGCCAACGGCTACGCACCGGGGTGATGGACTCCGATTGCTGGATGCCTACATCACCGCCGCCGTGCGATGCGCTCCGCCCGAAAACAAGCCCACGCCAGCGGAGATTGCCAATTGCGCAGCCTATCTGGACCGTGAGTTTGCGGCGCTCACCCGGGTGAACGTGGTGGTGGTGCTGGGAAAGATCGCTTTTGACGCCTACCTGAATTATCTGAAGCGGCGCGGTGAACTGAAGTCGAAGGCCGCATTCATTTTCGGCCACGGCGAAACATATAAACTTCCCGGCGGACGGACATTAGTCTGTTCGTATCACCCGTCGCTGCAAAACACGCTGACCGGAAAATTGACGGAAAAAATGTTTCTGGATGTGTTCAGGAAGGCCAAAAGGTTGATTGACAAAGGATGATCCCGACTCGCGGACTAATTCTGGGATTGGCGGAGAAATGCCTTCTCACCTTGCTGGCCGTACGGGCAATCACTGTTTTGCAGGCGCAGTGGCTTCGGGTTCAGCCGGCGGCGTTTTGGCGCAATCGTCATGGGTCTGCGCGGGCTGCCTGGGATGGTCCTTGTTGTCGTTAAAACACCAGCTCACAAAGCTGGATTGGTATCGCTGGCGGACATCCGGCGGAACGTCCGCCTCGGTCACATGTTGGAATTGAAACGTCACGTCGCCCTTGGCGTCTACGGTCCCTAGTAGATATCCGTACGTGTCCGTTTCCGCGTAGTTGCTCAGGAGGAAATCGTCCGGCAGCTTATAACGGATGGCTCCGGCAGTGCCTACAATGAATCCCCGCAGGCGCTCGGCTACCGGCTTGCTTGCGATCTTGAAGATGCCGTCCATGTAATAGTGCGAATGGCTGGCCAGCACGAAGACCTGCTTTTCTGGCCGGTCGTTTTGGAAATCGAGCAGCGCCCGATAGGCCTGGCGTCCTTCATCGCAACTTTGCTGGAATGGGTACTTCGCCCCGTACCGCTTTACCAGGTCTGGATCGCACATGGCGTGGTCCGTGGAGATGCTGTCCGGCAAAGCTTCATGCATTCCCACGATCAGCGTGCGAACTGCAGAGTCCTTTTCCGCTTTCTTGATCCTGTCCTTAAACCAGCTGAGTTGGGCAGGGCCCAGGATGTGGGAAGCGTTGTCCAGATAGATAAAATCCACTCCGCCTTGAATCCAGTGGTAGTAATTTATGG